>NZ_JCAIJG010000201.1:0-103193 GCF_059735615.1 Desulfosporosinus sp. Tol-M2 | reverse complement strand
TTGTCCGTCACCTTATTGTTCCCGGTTACAACCTCGCCGCCGGGCATAGTTAACACAGCGTCCGCATTTTCCTGGGTAAAGCCGGTCCCGCTTTTCTTGGGCCGCGCATATTTGGGATTGCGCCTGACTTTGTAAGTTTTCCCTTGATGCGAGAATTTCAATTCGACATAGGTTTTCGTATCCTGAGCCGCAAAATCACTACGCAAAGTATCCACTGTCCGTACCGAGCCGCTGGCACCGTCAAAAAGGGCAAAGGCAATCGCGTCAAAGATCGTTGTTTTCCCGGCGCCCGTATCCCCGGTGATCAGGAATAAACCCTCGCTGCCGATTTGCTGAAGGGGGAGTTCCACTTTCCCGGCGTAAGGCCCAAAGGCACTCATCACAACGTGCAGTGGTTTCATAGCTTCGCACCTCCCGCCTGCTCCAGGAGCTCCCGGATAATCCGCTGCTGTTCTTCATTTAATTCACAGTTATTTTGCTTGAAATAAAATTCGGCAAAGAGTTCCAAAGGACTTTTTCGGGCCACATCGCCGGAGGCCGCCGTTTGCGAGTCTGCAATCTGTTTGGTACGGCTGTTTGCAAAATCAAGGCGCATAATATTGGGATACACCTGGCGGAGCTGGCCGATAGCGTCAAAAAGCTCCTCCTCATCAGTTAAGATGGCGCGTATGTAATCCTGACAGACGCTGTGCCCAGCGCCGTCCCCAGAAATATCCGAAGAAACTGCCAGAGAAGTCGCAGGAGTAGCTGCCGGAAAAGCCGCTACCGCAGAAGCCGCGTGAGATGCCCCCTCCGGGAAAACCGCCGTCGAGGTCCTCAGCGAAACCCCCGACGCAGCGCCCGCGCGCAGCAGTTCCGCCAGCGGCCCTTTGATCTCCCGCATATCGCGCCGCGCCGTTAAGCTAAAGTTCTGCATATTAATTGCGTCTTTTTGGGCAAATTCAAGTAAGGTTACGGATTTCTGCTGCCGGACTTCGGAAAAGGAATATTTCAACGGCGAGCCGGCATAACGCACGGTTTTCCGGCCGATGGACTGCGGGCCATGGAGGTGACCGAGCGCCACATAAGCAAACGGTTCAAATACAGAGGCGTCAATATTGTCCAGCCCGCCAACGGCAGCCGTTTCAGAGTCCGAACGTTCGGGCTGCAGCGCGCCGCTGGTGATGAACTGGTGGGCGACCAGGATGTTTCGTTCCCCACGGTCAACTTGGGCTGCCTGAATAACCACCCTCACGGCATCCTCATAGGACTCAATACTCTGATCCATAAAATAAGGCTGAACCATGGCCGGCTTAAGGAAGGGCAGCAGATAAATATGCACCGGACCATAGTCATCCTGCAGGGTGATTTTCTGCAGAAAGCCGGCAAAAGTCCCGGCAATATGGACACCATTTTTCGCCATGATGCGGCTGCCAAAATCCAAGCGTTCGGGCGAATCATGGTTGCCGCTGACAATGAAAATTTGCACCTGCCGGGCACAAAGATCGGTCAGGAAATCGTCGAGGACTTCCACCGCTTCGCCCGCCGGCACGCTTTTATCGTAGATATCTCCGGCGATCAGGATACCGGACGGTTTGACTTCATCCACCAGGCGCAGGATATCTTTTAATATGTATTTTTGATCTTCCAGCATACTGAATTCGTTAACGCGCTTGCCGATATGCAGGTCGGCGATGTGGAGGAATTTCATATGAATGGCTCCTTTCCGGTATCGGTATTTTCATATTCCCATCCGACATTTTAAGTTTATCGAATAGCGACAGTCAGCACAATACCGATTGGTACGGAACCACTAAATCTTAGAATGGCCAAATCAATGTTTGCGCGCTTGAAACAGAGAGCCAGATAAGAAGTACGAGACTAAGGTTGTGGTAACCCCGGTCTCGTACTTCTTTAGTTTTAAACACTAATGAAGTTCTTAATCTCTCTCGTTGAGGGGAACGTATTCTTTCCTGCGTTCGACACTTTTATAGGCGGGCCGAATAATTTTCCCAGCATTCACAATTTCTTCGATGCGATGAGCACTCCAACCTGAAATTCTAGCAAGGGCAAAAATTGGCGTGAACATCTCTAAAGGGAGATTGAGCATGCGATAGACAAACCCTGAGTAAAAATCAACATTCGCACTTACTGCTTTATTGGAGTTCGTATATTCGGCAATAACCTTAGGAGCAAGTTCCTCAATCTTGGCATAAAGGTTAAATTCATCTACAAGCCCTTTTACATGAGCAAGCTTACCTGCGTAGGTTTTAAGAACTACTGCCCTAGGATCAGAGATGGAGTAGACGGCATGACCAATTCCATAAATAAGGCCTGAATGATCAAAAGCATCTTTCGTAAGGAGCCGGTTAAGATAGGCAGTGACTTCTGCGTCATCCTCCCAATTTTTTACGTTTTCCTTAATGTTATCAATCATTTGAATGACCTTATGATTCGCTCCTCCATGTCTCGGCCCTTTGAGCGAGCCTAAAGCGGCAGCAATAGCAGAATAGGTATCCGTACCGGTTGAAGTAACAACATGGGTCACAAAGGTAGAATTGTTACCGCCGCCATGTTCGGCGTGAAGTACAAGTGCAAGATCCAGTAATTTTGCTTCTAAATCTGTGTATTTGTGATTAGACCTTAACATATAAAGGATGTTCTCCGCTAAACCCAAGTTCGATTGAGGGCTATGGAGAACCAGACTTTGATTTCCATAGTAATGGGAATAAGCCTGGAAACTATAAGCAACTAAGGAGGGGAAGGAGGCAATCAATTTGATACATTGCTTTAAGGCATTTTTTACCGAGATATCATCGGGGTTGTCATCGAAGGAGTACAAGGCTAATACACTTCGAGCTAACCCATTCATAATATCTTTACTCGGCGCATTTAATATGACATCTCGGGCAAAATTCTCTGGCAGTTTTTGATAAATGCAGAGAAGGCGCTTAAAATCATCAAGTTCCTTCTTATCTGGCAGATTTCCAAAAAGCAATAAATAAACGACTTCCTCAAACCCAAAGCGTCCATCTCCCATGAAGCCTTTGGCCAGGTCAATGATGTCGTAGCCTCGGTAAATTAAACGACCAGGAACTGAAATCAATTCCCCTTCATCGATAATATAGGCGTGGACTTCGCCAATTTCTGTTAACCCAACGAGCACACCTCTGCCGTCAGCATCTCGAAGTCCTCGTTTCACTTCATATTTATGAAAAAGCTCGGTATCAATAGCACCCTTTTTTAAGGTAATGTTACTTAAATCATCAAGTAATTTTTCTTCAAAATTTTTCGATTGGCAATCTTCCATATTACATTCAGCTCCTTCAGATGTTGCTTAAATTGCAGAGCATGGACAAAGAGTTTACTAACCCGATAAGATGTCCGAATGCCTGCCGCAAGCTTTCCGGGTGTTTCCAAAACTGATACCCCTAAACTAATTTAATTGTACCTTATAATACTACCAATGAGATAAAATGTCCATGTAAGTATTATCACTTATACTCGATGGACTTGCTTTTCTCGAATCAATTATATCAGGAAGACCGGTAAAAAGGGATAAGTTAATTATTTGCTGAACATCTACACACTTCACTCTCGTTGATATATAATTATATAAAGTACTTTACATTGTCGAGGTGAGAGTCAATGAAAGATATTTTTGAGGAAATGGCTGAAGAGAAAATTCGGGCGGCAATTAGAAACGGAGAATTCAAGGATCTGCCTGGCGCAGGTAAACCTCTTTACATTGAAAACTTTTATTTCTTACCCCCGGAATTTAAATTTGCCTACACTGTTTTGAGAAACGCAGGCTTTCTAAATCTCGCCACTGAAAAGGCCCCCGTTCCCTCGAGCAATATTAGCAAAAAATTGCAGTACGTCAATCCTTTTTATAATTCAGATGAAATTCTGGAAAAGTCCTCGGACTCCTTTGCAAATGATGAGATAAACTCCTCAAAAATGATACCTTCCAACCCTACGGAGAATAATGCAAGGGCTCTCAATTTTAGTGTTATGAGAGATTGTAAGCGAAGATTATTATGATAAATGAAGACCGGTGAGCCATTGCTTTAACGAAAGTTAATGTACGATTACTAACCGGAAAAATCACATATGCAATGGGAAATAAGCCAGGCTATTTCTCCGCTCATTATAAGCAGCAAGCATAAGCAAACAACCCGTTCGGATTGTTTGCTTATGCTTATGTTATCTCTTACCGAACTGCCCGGCTGAATAATATATTTCACGCATATCTCACGCATCTCCGCCGGGGCGAACTTGTCTGCTCCACGTCTCATCCTTCAGCCACACATTTAAAAGATCGTAAACTTTATTCCTATAAGTGATATAGGTCTCCTTATCATTGGCGGCGATTTGGAGCAGCGCATGCTTCGCTTCTTTAATGGTTTTATCCAGGTCTTCACAGAGGAAGGCGATATGGTTGGCCTTGACCTTGAGCGACGTATTAATGAAGTTCGTTTTCATCCTCTCGTAGCCCTCGTATTTAAATGGCGATTATTACAAGCAAGGTGTGAATAATGGATATAAATTTGCATAGTTTTAGCAGGGATTTTACTGCTGATATAGAATATATGTTCTATATAAATAAACGTATTTAATGAAATGAGGAAAATTTATGACCTGTCTTACTTCAATTGAAATTTGTGCTGGCGGCGGTGGGCAGGCACTGGGTCTTGAGCAGGCTGGCTTTAATCATCTCGCACTTGTTGAGTTAGACCACTACGCATGTATAACTCTAAAAGCTAATCGACCATCATGGAATGTGCTAGAAATGGATTTAAAAAACTTCTCAGCAAAAGATTATCAAGGAATTGACTTATTGGCTGGTGGTGTGCCTTGCCCGCCATTTTCTATTGCAGGAAAACAATTAGGGAAAGATGATGAACGTAATCTTTTCCCAGAAGTTATTAGAATAATTAATGAATGTCAGCCAAATGCTGCAATGATAGAGAATGTCAGGGGATTACTGAAACCTACTTTTGATGATTACAGGAGTTTTATTACAAAGGAAATTGAAGTTCTAAACTATAGCTGCTCGTGGAAATTACTGCAAGCTTCTGATTTTGGAGTTTCTCAAAATCGTGCAAGGACAGTTCTTGTTGCGATTAAGAAAGATTTTGCAAAATATTTCTCATGGCCGTCTATAACTAAAAGCCACACCCCATCTGTAGGTGAGGCTCTTTATAATGAAATGGCTAGATATGGTTGGAAAAATGTAGATGCGTGGAAAGATAAAGCAAATAATATTGCCCCAACTATTGTGGGAGGGTCAAAAAAACATGGAGGGCCTGATTTAGGTCCAACAAGGGCTAGAAATGCTTGGGCAAATCTTGGTGTTGATGGCTGTTTGATAGCAACAGAACCTCCTTCAGAGGATTTTATAGGGATGCCTTATTTGACTGTAAAAATGGCTGCAATATTGCAAGGGTTCCCCGTTGAATGGGAGTTTGCTGGCAGAAAAACCCCAGCTTATCGGCAAGTGGGGAATGCTTTCCCTCCACCAGTGGCCAAAGCGGTTGGCATGGCTATTGCAAAAGCAATAAAGGATAAGAAAAAAGAGGATGCTGAGAGAGGTGTAGCTTAATGGTTGCAGGGAATGGAGCGAGGCGAAAGCTCAGAGAGTTCTTTTATAATAATGTTGGTGTAGTCTTGGATTCCGAAACACTAAGAAGTGTAGCTGGTGTTAGCGAATGGGCGAGGCGGGTAAGGGAACTACGCAACGAGGAAGGCTTGAATGTTTTAACTCATAATGACAGAAGTGATTTAAAGCCTGGCCAATATATTCTTATTGATACTAAACCCATTCCGCATTTTGAGCGGAGTATATCTAAGGAAACTAGGGCATATGTACTTGACCGAAATGGATTTACATGTCAAATGTGTGGTTCAGTCGCCGGGGAACCTCATCCATATGATGCGGGGAGAAAAACGAGGTTACATATTGGTCATATAATTGATAAGTCATTGGGTGGTACTGATGACCCAGCTAACTTAAGGGCTATTTGTTCTATTTGTAATGAAGGCGCATCGAATATTACGCTTGATCGACCGATTGCAGACAAACTATTAGTACAAATACGGCGTGCGCCGAGCGCTGAGCAACTGAAAGTGCTAGAATGGTTAATTAAGAAATTTTCAAATCAAGCAAAGGAAATAATTGACAGGTAATGCCAGCGTTTTCGCTGGTTTTTTATCATAAAGTATCCTATAAAACTTAAATATCTATTGGGACTTTTTAGAACATGGGCTCCGGCGTTCACCCAGTCATAGTGAATATACCGGACATTGCCATCAAGGTATTCCCGTCCGGAACACGGAAAAAGAGGATCCCCCTTGAATTAATAGCAATTTAGAATAACAACCGCTCAGCCAAAGCATCGAGTTGCTTAGCAATCTGAGAAAACGGCGAATTTAAATCCAACGTTTTGACACTGATCCGGTTCCCGCCAATCACATAATCATGATCCGGCACAATTTCTTCATCCGTCTTGGCGTAAAGCAGAACACCGCTTACCTTACCGGAATGATTGGTATCCTTATTCTTGACATATGTATAAATCTGATACATGTTATGCGAATGCAGTGTTTGTCCGTCGCCGAAACGGTTTTGCTGCATCGTATGTTCATAATACTTGGTGTCAATGATCACGGTTTTATCCTGATACTGCAGCGTGATGTCCGATTGCATTCTTGGCAGGAATTCGCCTGTCCCGTCAGCGATGTCCCAATCGATCTGGGAAGCAGAAGCCTTCAATTCAGGATAATGTTTGCGGTAATATTCCAAGACGAATTTTTCGTAAAGGCGGTGCATGCGCTGATCATCAATATAACGCGCCATTTTGCGGGAACCTTCCTGTTCGTTGAGCAGCATCCCCTGGATCACCAAATAACAAATATAGATCAGCATTTTGTAAGTCACGTTATTACGGTTATAGGTAAGGCCCGACCACCTGATCCTGCGAGGGACAACTACATCCACATTGGGAAAAAAGAGCATCACTTTTTTCTTGACATTCGCACCGCCATCCCGAGTTAAGAATTTTCTGTTTGGGTCATCAAGATTTAAATAAGAAAACGGTCGGATCCAGTAGAGACCTACTGTCAGATTCCACTTTACGCCGAGTTGTTTTCTTACAGCGTCATAACAAACAATAAACTTGTCTTTTGATACTTTCGAGGAATTGTCCGCGTAGTTGATTCCGGCTTCAAACATTTTCCAAAGGTTAGGAATATCCTCCGGTTTACGATCGGCTTTATAGCCAAAAAACCAAGCTTTCATATTATTTAAGACAGGGATGCCTTCAAATTCTGTCGGTACCGCGGACGTAACGCCAAGTTTTTCACCGAGACTTTCCATAATCGCGATACGGTTTTTATTAGTAATACCTTTATTAAAGCAGCCGAATATGGTAAACGGACAAATGTCATCAAAAAGCTGACCATGGTCCATAAAAGGGTAGTGCATTTCCAAGTGATCATAGACGGATTTGATCAGCTGAAGAAGCTCCGGACGTTTATCTTTGTATAGAAGCAGCTTATCGGCAAACTCCATATAAAAAGAAGTCCAGGAGAAGGATTGGAGCGGTTGGTTATTGACGTCCAATGGTTTGCACCCTCCTTGGCTTTTGTTTTAACAATGACACTAATTAACTAAAAATATTACTTTCGTTACTACTACTCCAAATAACGCTTCGAATTCGTTTTACATTTTCGTTGAGTCGGTTTTGTTCAGCGGTTAGCCGTATTCTTCAGCAAGAGTTTGATTTTTATTTTCGTTTTGGCCTGAACGCTTTCCTGGATGGCCCAATCCACATTGATGTTGTTCTTGATGGACTGGGTCAGGTCTTTAGTAATTGTCTCCGGAATTCATCACCCATGACTTCCCTTACCGACTTTTTTTCGGCCAAGGCGTCATAAAAGGCCAGCTTATCCGGGGTAAGGCCCATCTTTTATAAATCCTCCACCAATTACCTTTAGCTTTGATTTAAATTGTTGCAATCTCTATATCATAAACATGCCGCCAGCCCAATTCATCTTGGATATATTTTAGAAGATCTTTTCGATAAGCTTGCAATTGCAACCAATTAATTGGGTTACCCTCATGTAACTGAATAAGCCATTTTGAATAGTACCTACCACTACTACGTTGGTTATATCGAATACTACAAACTGCATTGGCTCTATAGAAAAAATTTATAATCCTTGTAACAGAACACTCTACACTTTCTGATGAGTTTGACCGTATTAATTTAAATGACATTGGTTCAACTACTTGGGTTTTATTATTCAGAAAACTTATTAATTGGACTCCTTTTTCCATATTGCATGTCTTACAAAGAATTTGTAAATTTTCTAGAGTAGTTTGTCCACCCATCTTAACCGGAACAATATGATCAATTTCAAGTTTTATACCTTTTCCCAGTTCTCTACCACAGCAACGGCACTTCTTATTATCACGGCTTAAAAGTGCCAGCCTATAGTCTTCTGTACTTCGCCTATTATCTTCAATTATTTCTTCTTCTGATATGGGTTCCGGTTCAGAATTACAATATTTACGCCATTCCGCATCGTTGTAAGCTTGAATAAACATTTCTAGCTTTTTATATAGCTTACTCCATAATAGTCTACTATCTTCATAATCTGACCTTAGTTGGGCCATGCGTTGGGGAGAATTTAACATCGCATGCTTTTCAGGTAAGCGGTCAATATCATACTGATCTCGAATTTCAAATGGTATAAACTCTGGAATTGTTCCATTTTGAGCAATGTGACGAGTAATATTAATAATTGACCTCTTTAGGTTGCCGTCAACGTCATCTTCTTCAAAATTAAAAATATTATTTATTTGCGGAATAATGTCTCCTATAATTTTCTCCGATGATATTCTTTCGCTTGCAAAGAATTCAGGAAGATCATATTCAATAAGAAAATCCATCAGCCGTTTGAAAGAACCATTATTAGTCTCATAAACCATATTCGAATCGCTTGCGGTTAACATTTCTTCGCCGTCGTCATTCTCTATTGATACAACATATTCTGTTTCGTACCAGCCAATGGGCATATAGTACTTACATGGAAGATTCTCTTTGCCAATAAATTCAATGTCTTTGCAAGCTCTTTTAACTAACAAAATAGATACCCATTCTAACGGAGGAACCCCTCGTTTAACTTTGGGAACATCTTCACTATCACCAGTAGTGTCTGAAATATTTGCGAAAGGTAAAAGACGCTTCCAGTTATCTACAAACAAGACTATATTAGCAGTATCCTTGTCCTCACCACCGCCTGCCTTTTTACCCCTCAATGCTCTTCCAATCATTTGAGTAAAAAGGATCCCGCTCGTTGTATTTCTAGTTATCATTACAGTCTTTATATCCGGAACATCTACACCCTCTGTGAGCATTTTAACATTTACTAAAACATCAAGATTACCCGCACGAAATTCCTTTAGTGCTAATTCGTTCTGCTTATTATCCCTTCTACCTACTCCGTCGATAGAAGGGACTTTCTTTCCAGAAGACATTGAATAAACGCAATCGGCTCTAACACCATTTTCCCGAAGTTTCTCAACTATGTATTCGCACTGTACCCATCTATCTGCAAATATAAGGGTCTTTCCATACTCCATTTTATTATTGATGTAGTCGCTCACAATATAATTATTTCTTGCCGAATCATTTGCTAAAATTTCTATAATATTTTCCGGCAAATCTTTATGTTGGGTTACTATTCTATCATAAAGTTTATCGTCAACATCCATGTCCCTACCAGTTGGTTTATTAATGTACTTTGGCCTTGCAAGAACATTATTTTTATAGAGGTCGTTAATATCAGCTTGATAACAAATTCCTCTGTCAAAGATTTTATCTAACCAACCGCGTATTCTTTGATCATTATGTGTGGGTGTAGCAGTAAGACCAAGAATATATATATTATCTATGATTTTTCTAATCTCGGTTAGCAAAGTCCTGCAACCATAAGCCGGAGCATGGTGAGCCTCATCTAGAACTACAAATAGTTCACTCTCAGCACAATTTTCAATCCATTGACGAAGCTTAAAAGTTTGTCTTTCCCCTTTAAATCCTGTTGTTTCATTTAATGCATCGGAAATAGCAGTTTGAGTGGTTACTATGACTATATCATCACTTAGCTCTATACTTCCTGAATTTGCATGAGAAGTATTCGAAGAAACTGTTCTGATATTCAGTGTCTTTCTGGTATGCAATATGTTAGAAGATTCTTGAATAAAACTCTTAGTCGCTTGATCAAGCAAGTAGGATGATTGAGCCAACCATAAAACTTTAATATTATGATGAAGTATTAATCGACATATCCAATTCGTTGCAGTAAACGTTTTTCCCCCAGCAGTTGGCAAAACAAGCAACGAGCCCTTATATCCACTCACTCGTACAGGAAAGGTTTTATTGAGTGCATCAAAAGCTTCCATTTGATGAGCAAAAGGTGTTCTCTTATGTCCATTATTATTGTTTCCCAGATCTAATTTAATAAAACCGTTCATTATTTCCTCCAAAATTTTCCTTTAAATTTTAGAATCCAAAATCCAATTGAATTACTTAACACAAGGAAGCTTTATCCTGTTTCAGCAATAACTACTCCGTCTTTTGATATTACATCGTAGCCAGGATATATCCCAAAATAGAGAATATATGTGGTACATATTCTGAGTGCATCTTAATTAGATATTCAGTAGCCATAAGTGACGCTAGATATGTAAAAGTTTGATTTTGACTGCTTAATCAAGTATGAAGATCGATTTTCCGAAGGATCATTCCCAAATTCAAGGAACCGTATTTCATGGAAAAGATTAATTCCCTTTTGACGTTCAAGTAAATCTTTCAGTTTATTAGTTGTACGTTCTGTAGATTCCATTATTCCTAGTTTAAAATATCTAATTCTTGAGTATTTTCGATTAGTATTTGTTTGTTCCATTTTTTTCCTCCAGAATTTCCTCTGTAATTGATTGGCATCTTATTTTGCAATATAAATCGCGACGCTGTTCCTCTGATGAAGGATTACATGGAATCCGGCTCACAGTTCGGGCACAAGCCTAAAATATTAAACGGGCGATTGCCCCACCAGCTTCCTTCCCTTAGTTCTCGAGGTCAGCTAACTCCTGAAGTATGTCACCATAAAGAGTAGTTGAATTTTCATCTAATAATCGTCGGCATCGATTAATAGATTTCACAGGATAGAGCATGGCGTTAAAGGTCTCCTTGTCCGAAAAAACAGCTTGATTGAGAATATTCATTTGATTAAACAAGTCTTGATCTTGAAGATTGAGTGGGGTTGCCGAGAGCATCAACATCATATCTGTTAGAGCGCTCAGTATTGTACCTAGCTCGTAACTATCGGTTGTGGCATTACGCAGGTGGTGCGCTTCATCGATAATGACCAAAGACCAGAGCGGCATCTCGCGCGAAGAGTTAAGTTCCCGTAAAACACTCAGATAGTTTTTGTGTCGTAGGAGTTCAAAGCTTGCTACAGCCCATATTGCATCTTCTGGCAGGTAACCGCTTGAAGGCACTGTATGAAGAGCATTATTTAAGGAGTTACTGTTAAGCAAGTGAAAAGAAAGTTGAAAACGCTGTTTCAATTCTTTCACCCATTTTGGTCCTAAAGCATTAGGACAAACAACAAGAATTGGGGTACGTCGGTCTAGTCGACCACGGGCAATTAATTCTGTAATGATTATGCCTGTTTCGATCGTTTTGCCAACACCAACCTCATCAGCAATAAACAAGCGCTGTTCTGAACCAGCATTTAAAAACTTACTCAAAGGTTTAAACTGATACGGATTAAAAATAGTACGGCTAGCCAAATAACTATAGAAACTTCCTTCTAAAGGTCTTTTCAATCTAAACCATGTCTGAAACAAGTGGTAGTCTTGGGAATTCCCAAAATCACCAAAAACGAGATTATCTAAAATCTCTTGTTCCTTGTCAATGGAGGGCTCTAGGTACTTTTCCTGATAGGCTCCGATCTTTCCATCCACAGTAACCCGATAGCCAATATTATCAGATCGAATCAAGACCTCATTGATTGTACCTATCTTGCCACTACTTATAATACGCACATTATCTCCCCTGTTAAAACGCGCTTCTATCACTTTAGCAGCCCCCCACTTTATTGCGGTTATATCTGCATCCTTCTCAATCATTCACTGTTCTTGGCCCTATGTAAATCTCATATCTCCTGTTCCAACAATTGCCCATTCTCCTTTAACCAGGCCTTTGCCTTATCCATTGTCGGGGCTTGGGTACGGACGATGTTCCAGAAAGCGGGCGTATGGTTAGCCTCGATGAGATGAGCGAGTTCGTGGACTAAAACGTAGTCAATCACGAACATCGGTGCCTTAATCAAACGCCAACTAAAATTGACGTTATCTTTCATGGTGCAGGAACCCCAGCGGTAGCGGTTGTCAACGATCTTAACTTCGGCGACATTGACACCAAGTTGGCGGGCATGTTGCTTTACCCGTGGGATAATCTTTTCTTTAGCCTTGCCAATATACCATTCCCGCAAGGCTTTGGCCTGTTTCGACGTCTGCATATCCGGAATAAAGAAACGCTGCGTAAACTGAATCTCCTTCAAACCCGTCTTGACGACCTCGATGCGGTATTGTCGTCCTAAATAAAGTGTAGATTCACCGCTGACGAGTTCCTTCCCCGGTGCATGGGGCGAGTCATATTTCTGAGGATGTCCTATTTTTTCGTAAATCCATTGATGCTTTGACGCCACTACCTGATCTATTTTTTCATCAGATGTACCTTCCGGTGCATGCACGACGACGCTTCGATCACGTTCGACGGTGATAGTCAGCTTACGACGCTTAGATGATCTTTGAATTGTATATTTAAGTTCCATCGTAATCACTCCGCGTATAGAATAACGTCATTGTTCTTTTCGGCGATTTCCATAATTCTGCTAAAAATATGTTCCCGATTCGCTATTATCCCAGGAAGTTTGGAGAACTCCGCTGAAAGAAGAATTTTCTGCAGTTCCGACCTTAGCTTGTTTCGAGCAGGAATACTATCCCAGAATCCTACCAGTCGCAATTCACGCCCCACAACCAAGTATATCTTCTGAGTCAGGTCCACCAGCTGGCTGATCTTATCATCATGGCTTATGCTAAATTTAGCCCGCCCTTCTGCAACCCCAAATTCCCCTTTCTTCCCTTCGTCCTCTCCAAATATCTCCCGCTTAAACATGCGGAAAAAGGGCATTTGTTTCTTCCGATGCAGACCGTAGTTTTCTTCCTTACTGGTATTCTTAATACGCTCTCGCAGTTTTTCCAGCTCTTCGAAGATCTTATTCCAATTATCGCGAAATTGCGCAAAAATTTCTGCCAAGGCAGCGGCAAAAGAGGCCTGTAGGTCTGGATCATCATCCAGTTCAACCTCAAGATGATGGCGAATTGCGTGCTCAACTTCCGCAGCTTTGGTTTTGATGCGCTTATGTTTAGCCACCTGTTTTTCAAATTTTTCGTCGAGGATAGAAATCGGTTCTATCTTCAGCTCAATCCCCTTTGACTCTAAGTATATATCGGTAATGCTGCGCAGCTTTTCCGGAATCCCCTTCATGCTCAGACGGTTGTCGCGAAAATGTTTTCCAGCCAAAACATTGATCTCGTTAAGAGCTTGGTAGTCAGCTACATAATCGAGAGCTTTTCGGGAGGGTAGAAGCAGGTTCATACAACGGGTGAACTTCTTGAATGCCAAGATGAAATCGAATCGCAGATCTTCATCATAAAAGAGATCAAAGAACGCATCGTGATCCGTTAGATCTGTCAGGCCGTGCTTCTTGAGCAGCTCCATGACATCAGCATGGCTGGCGATGAGTTCACGCAGCTCTTCTTCAGGGAAACTAAGGGAATCCGTTACTTCCTTCTGTTCCCGTTCATCGTAATTATCTAAGGCTTTTTTTAGATGATGACCAATCCCAACATAGTCAACCACGAAGCCCTTGTCTTTATTTACGCCACCCACACGATTGACTCGGGCGATAGCTTGCAAAAGATTATGTGCTTTGATTACCTTGTCCAGATACATGACCTGTTCCACTGGAGCGTCAAATCCGGTCAGAAGCATATCTGTGACAATAAGGATACCGGTATCGCCGGCAACACCATCTTCTTCACTGTCAAAACCCAATTTAAAGCTCGAAATGCTGGTTTCGTGCTTTGATTTAACGGTATAGAGTTTAAGATGCTGCTTATCATTTTGACGCGCAGAAATAATCACATCCGTCTTTAGCTTCTTAAGTCGATCCAGGTTAAGTCTCCCCGGTTTAGCTTGTTCAAGTTCAGCTATTGCAGACGACAAAGCTTCATCAATGTGTTTCTTGTAGCACACTGCCGCTTCGCGGGAGGTTGCTACCACCTGGGCTTTATAGCCATTGGGGAAAACATGATCCAGGTAATGTTTCACCATATCCTTGGCCTTGGCAGCGATGGTGGGCTCAGCTTCCAAATAGGCATCACGAGAACCATAACCGAGAATTTCCAGGCGTTCTTGAAGGTTAAAATCGCTGAATACATCTGCGAAAGCTATATCCATCCCCAACTGATCGTTTACTTCGGCATTATGGGTACGCCCTTCATAAACGATTTCCAGGGTTACCCCGTCTTCAATGGACTGGCGCATCGTATACTTATCAATATACTCACCAAAGACCCGTTCAGTTTTATCAATGGGGGTACCAGTATAGCCAATTCGAGCTGCATTTGGTATACCTTTATCCAGGTTTGCCCCGAGCATTGCATATTGAGAGCGGTGAGCCTCATCCGTCATAACCAGGATATAGGGACTCGTGTTTAGTTGCGGAAAAATCTCCGTTAGATCGGCATCGCGAAACTTATGGATCATCGCCATAACAAGATCTGAGGAGTCCGAGCGCAAGAGCTCTTTAAGTTTTTTTATGCTAACCGCGACCTTGACGGTAAACCCTATGCTCTGGCTGGTCTCGGTTAACTGATCTTCCAACTGGGTACGGTCGGTAACAAAGATTACCTTCCAGTGGGACAGTTGGGCGTGGCGGTACATTTCGCGCACCATAAACATCATGGTTAGTGATTTACCGGAACCTTGGGTGTGCCAGATAATCCCGCTCCGTTCACGTGGATTTTGGCCTTCCAAGAGGCGTTTTACTGCTAGCTTAACCGCGCGGAACTGTTGGTAGCGGCCAACGATTTTGATGGTCTCTCCTTTGTCGTTGGTACTAAACAGGGTAAAGGTACGGATCAGATCCAGAAGATTGTCAGGGTCCAACATCCCGGCAATTAGGCGCTGCTGGTCATTAGGCCCGCTTGCTCCATGTTCCAGATCATTCACGGTACGAGGATATGGATCCGCCCAACGGTAGAAATATTTTTCACTATGCGTGGTAATCGTGCCGAATTTCGCCTCGTTGCGGCAGGTAACGATAAGAACTTGGTTATAGTAAAATAGCGGCCCACTGCCTTCTCCTTTATCTCCGCGCTGTTCACTGTATCGGAGTAGCTGATCAATAGCTTCCGGGAGGGCATCTTTGACCTTGGGAGATTTGCACTCGACTACCACTATAGGCAGGCCATTTAAGAACAGTACGATGTCCGGTATAATATGGTGCTCCGTGCCCAGGATACGCACCTTGAATTGGCAGACGGCGATAAAGCTATTATTATCCCGATGCGTGAAGTCAACAAAACGCACAGTTGGACTCTTCTCACCAGTCTGGCGATTCTCGCTGACACTGGTATTCTCCAGCAGCAGGTTGAAGATATGCTGATTATTTCCAATCAGTCCCGTACCAGGGAAACCGGCGGTTAGCTGCTTGATGACTTCTTCTATCTGATCGTCTGCCAGCCAGGGGTTGATAACCTTGAGTTGTTCACGCAGGATAGGCAGCATTACGACCTCTGTAAAGCTCTGGCGATAACTATCCTTTGGGTGCTGCTTGGAATCAAGGTCAAGGATATCCCACCCCAAACCTGCGAGTTGATCAAGGAAAGGTTTCTCCACGTGATTGCGCTCATCAATTTTAATGTGTGGGGGTGTTTTATCCTGATTCATCCGTTTATCACCCCTTCATCAAGCAGTGGTGTGACGCGTTTTATACCTGTGAGCAGGTCTTGCATGAGGGCGGTTTTGAGAATTTTTAACTTATTATGTTTTGAATTCTCACTTTCTACCTTTTCTTTATGGGAATTTAGAACACTTGAAATACGTTCTTGTTCGTCTTTACTAGGGAATCTCAATAAAACTTTTCTAAAAACAGATTGTTTCACACCAACAACTGTTGAACCACTTGTTAATAGCTCTATCCTATCTCTAGAATTTTCCCAATGAAGAACCCAGTATAAGTAGTCACTTGATAGTTCATTTGAATTTACTAATAAAGTCAATAACCTTTGTGCTAAAGCAATTCTGTATTCTGGTACTTTAGCAACATTCCCCATAGGTGCTTCTGTAGTGAATAATATATCCCCATAATGTGGAATCCCTCGAGTCATCCAATCGTCATAAGCCCCTTCTTCAATAAATTCTTGAGGATATATATTTAAATATCCGTCTCTTACATTCTTAGCAGTAATCAAAGGAACTCCAGAATCTACTTTTTTAGGAGTTCTACCTCTATAATCAATTATCTCATCAAGTTTTTTTTCAATCTCAGCAACCTCCCACTCCATCGGAATCCTTCCAAGAAGGGAGTCTTTGAATTGATGAGTCTGTTCGGAACGGATGTTGCCGTGTTCATCAATGCCGCGGGTAAGGAGGTCCTGCATCAGGCCGGTCTTGATTCGTTGTCGCTTGGCAATCAACGCCTCCGTCTCTGCAATCGCTCGGTCCACCGTTGAGAGGATCTCGGCGATTTTGGTTTGTTCGGGCTTAGAAGTTGGTAGAAGCAATCCAACTCTTGATACAATACCCGTATTCAAATTTCCTTGTGTTCCAGTTTGTCGACTGTTAGAGAGTATTTCCTCTTTGCTTGAAAGGTAGTAATAGAGATATTCACGATCCACATCTTTAATTAGTTCATCAAACCATACAAAACCATCGTGTATACAAACAGGGAAAGTCGTGATGATTGGACGCCCGATTGTAGCACAAATGCTAAGTATAACTTCTCCAGGGTTAATCTCAACGCTTTTTTTTACGCCTAAAGCAGATAAATAATCTCGTGTTTTAAATAAGTATTTATTCGACGATGTTACATCTGAGATACGCACCCATCCAATATCATTCCCCCACCACTTTGGATCTTGGATCGGACGTGGAGATGCTCCGCGTTTAACTAAACAGCAATCACCAATCCGTAAAAACTTCCATCCTTCGGGTATTTGATTTGCTGATTTCATTTCAAATACCCCAGCCCTTTCAGAAACCCATCCAGCGTCTTAAGAGTCTGAGTTCGTTCACCTTCTAATTCACGACTGGAAATAGCATATTTATCCCAGAATCTTTCTACTATTTGAATCAAACCTCGCTTCTCCGCATTAAGATAACGGTTCAATTCCTGATTTATAATGTCGTACAGTTTACCCAAGATCAGTTCTTGCGCTCGTTCTTCTGTCAATTGCCCTCTAATTGCACCTAGAATGGTATCGGTTTTGGCTATCCGCGCTTCGAGTGCAGCTTTGTCCTTATTGAGTGCAGTGATCCTCTTTTTATCGTCTTTATTGGCCGGATTTAGACCCTCAAGTTGAGCATCCACCTGACGGATCAGCTCCAAGTTTTCAGCCTTAAATTCCTCGCCACCCAAACGTTTCAACTGGAGTTTAAGCTCCAGTTCATCGGTTTTAATTTTCAAAGCAGCCTTACTGGCCTTAATACGGATCTCAATGGCAGTAATGGCCTTTTCTTGTGTTTGCAGGGTATTCAGTTCCTTACGTGCAGATTCTCCGGTGCTCCCTTTAAGATCGTCGCTCATTTCCTTCAGAGCTTTTTTAATTACAGTAGCAGAAACTGTTTCCCCTTCTTCGGGCTCGTAGGCCGCTATTTCTTGAGCAGTTTCCACTGCTTCAGATAGTACGCTTTGTGCCTCGCTAATCTGGGCTTCTAAGGTTTCAATTGCATCCGCTTCAACCTGAAAGAATGCAACAATCAGATAATAGTCCAGAATCAGGCTGTGATGCCAGCCGGTAGAGATGATAGTCTTGAGATCGTAACGGATCTGCTGCCACCAGTTCACAAACACTCCAGCACTCTTGTATTCATCAAGTACCTGTAAAGGGATCAACTTCTCCTTGATTGTATTTAATAATTCATGGCGTACCTCAGGCATCTTTATACCATCTCGTAAACCTGAAAATTTAACCCGCGCTACCTGCCACCAGGCTTCCAGCGCATCGTGGTGTGCTGCTAATGTCTGATGCAATGAGGAATTAGCTTCCAATACTATTTTGATGTCCTGCTTAGTCTTAATGTTCTCCACAAACGAAAGGTATCCCGACCGCTCCGACTGAAAAAGTGCCTGTATATCAATGTCAAATCGGGCAAAGTCATTAGCACGTTCAGCCACCTCGGCCTCGGGAATGCCACCAATCAAGTGAGCTTGTACATCCTCTGGCTCTGGATCTGGGGTGTTGTCCACATAGCGGCGGATATTCAAGTTATAATCATGGGTCTCTACGATCTCCTTTTTACTAACCAAGCGGCTGTATTTGGGAATCTCCCGTTTATGCGTGAACACAAAATCGATCTTCTCAATATCTTCAGGGCGCAACTTGTTCTGTGCCTTACCTTCAGCGTATTCTCGGTCGGCATTAATAAAGAGCACCTGATCTATCAAGGAATCCGGCTTACTCTTATTAGCCACAATTACGCAGGCAGGGATTCCTGTGCCATAAAATAGGCCAGGAGGCAGACTGATAATAGCCTCGATCACATCATCCTCAATGAAAATCTCACGGATTAGTTTTTCCTTGCCGCCACGGAAAAGCACACCGTGTGGCATGATCGTAGCCATATGACCGTTAGTATTAAGACTGGCCAGCATATGTTGGACAAACATAAGGTCGGCCTTCTTCCCAGTCTCAGGGCACCATTCGCGGAAGCGACTCGGGAATTTTAGATTCGAACGACTATAGTTCTGGGAAAAAGGGGGATTAGCTAGTACTCGATCAAATTTCTTGATTTGACCGTTTTCAAGGATTTGTGGATCTTCCAGAGTGTCCCCATTCTCAATCGTGAAGCGGGTGATATTATGAAGGATCATATTCATGTTGCAGATAGACCAAACGGTGCCGTTAGAGTCCTGTCCATAGAGCGCTAAATCATTCGGGTCCTGCCCCTGCTCTTCTACATACTGATGAGACTGAATGAGAAAACCGCCGGAACCTACCGTCGGATCATAAATTTCGTTACCCGCCTCCGGCTTTGTGATCTGCACAAGCAGACGCACGACCTCGAATGGTGTATAGAATTCGCCGCCTTTTTTTCCTGCGCTATCCGCGAAATATTTAATTAGATATTCATAGGCAGCACCCAGCAGGTCAGGGAACTCAAAGTTATCGTTGACCAGTAGAAATTGAGGCTGATTAAAATGATCAAGTAGGTCCTTCCACTTCTGGTCGGGAATCTTGGTCTTCCCTTTGATCGCGTTGAAATCAATATTGTTTTTAAGAACACCTGCCAAAGTGTCGTTTTCCTCCTCGACAGCTGCAATTGCTTTATTCAGCATGTTCCCTATATCGTGTTTTAGGTCCTTCAATGCGGGTACTGTTTCGCCATTTTCATCGGTCCAGGATTCATGCCAGCGGGCACGGATAGGGACAAAGAAAGTCTCGCCATAGGATGTTTTTTCTTTAAGCAGCTCATGGATAAGACCGGGCTGGTCTTTTAAATGAGCGAAATCTTTTGTCCGTAATTGTTCGCGTTTGCGGTCAAACTCATCAGATAAACGTTTTATGAACAGCAGGCCGAAGATGAATTCCTTAAATTCGGAGGCATCCATCTTACCCCTTAGGATATCGGCTGATTTAAATAGAAAGCCTTCGAGCTGGGAAAGGGTAATTTTCTGATTATTCAAGTTGTTATTCCTCCTGTACTATAATCTGTGGTTCCAGCATTATTTCGGCGCGTGACTAATTAGAAACATTAACAATTCTCATCTAATTAAACTCAGATTTTCTCTTTATAATAATCGAATGCCAAAGCTTCGGACATATTCTCTGGTAGTTCATTATAAGGCGTTTTGTTCAGTGGCAAATCCACTTCTTTTTCGTTGGTCGCCCATACAAACCCACCGCCCACGATATCTCATCACCGACGATCGCCAACGAACCACCGTCTGGATCCAGCACGGTTCCTGGCGAGGGGCTGAAGTCTCTTGAGTATACGTTCCACGAAACACAGCCGGAATTGACGATAGTGACTCGATCATTATAAGGCTTGCTATTACCCGAATATGGATAATGATCAGTTTACTGCGCGACAGGATTAGTCGGTAATAAACATAGCACTAAACCGCTGGCGCGGTGGTTCCCGTAATATTTTAATCATTTTTCCTGAACTGTTCTGCAAAGAGTCAGTTCATTTTTTATTGATCTCCTTTAAAATAAAGCTACTTTATTTAAAGGAGATGTTTATGCTGTGACAAAAGAAGAAGTTTTAGCCAAGCTAAAATTCGATGTGGAGCTTAGAGGGTTTAGTAAACATACCTAAGCTGAATACTATACCAAAGTTAAACTCTACCAGGATCACTTCGATAAACCTGCCACTGAGCTAGGAGTAGAAGATGTTAGACAGTTTCTTCATTATCTCACTACGGTTAAAAAGCTTGCTCATGAATCGGTAAATACCTACAACAGCGGCCTCCGCTTTTTGTATGGCGTAACTTTGAACGTTAATTTAAACACTAGGCAAATCCCTCGCCACCGCAAACCGCGCAAGCTCCCTGACATCCTTACCCAAGAGGAGATACAAGCCCTTTTTAACGCCTGCGACAACTTACGAGATAAATGCATTCTCATGACCCTCTATGGTGCGGGACTTCGCTTAAGTGAAGTGGCTTCTCTTAAAGTCTCCGATATCCATAGTGATAAAATGCAGTTGTTCATCCGTAACGCCAAAGGTAGCAAAGATCGTTATGCCCTGCTTTCTCAGGCTAATCTTGAGATTCTTAGAGCTTACTGGAAAGCTTACCGCCCCAAAGAGTGGCTTTTTTACAGCAGGAATCATACCGGCATCCACATGACTCCCAAAGCGGTACAAAATCTCTTTCATAAATATGTCAAGAAAGCTAAAATCACTAAAAACGTGACAGTCCATACTATGAGGCATAGTTTTGCTACTCATCTACTCGAATCCGGCACAAGTATTTACCATATCAAGCAACTGCTTGGTCACTCAAATATCAACACGACTTGCGTTTACTTGCATTTGGTTAAGATTGAATCTCTCAACGTAACAAGTCCCCTTGATCAGATGGCTGAATCGGACAAAGACAATGGCTGAGGTCCAAGATGTCTTCATAAAATACGGCAAAAACTATCGAACCAACCATAAGCTCACTATCACGCAACATAAGGCGATGTCTGCCATTCAAAAATGTAGAACGTCAGAGCTAGGCGGCCATAAGGAGGTTTGTGACAGTTGTGGGCATACCCGTGTTTCTTACAATTCATGCCGCAACAGGCACTGCCCTAAATGCCAAGCTCTGGCCAAAGAACGTTGGATTGAAAAGCAGAAAAGCAATCTGCTCGACATCGGATACTTCCATGTGGTATTCACGATCCCGGATACTCTCAATTTAATGGTCTACCAAAATCAAAAAGCTGTTTATACCCTTTTGTTTAAGGCCGTTGCTGAAACTCTCGCCGCATTAGCCTCTGACAAAAAATATCTCGGTGCAAAGATCGGCTTTACATCTGTTCTGCATACTTGGGGACAAAACCTCATGCACCATCCCCATCTTCACTGCATTGTACCAGGCGGCGGATTATCCTCCATCGGAAAATGGGTGAACAGCAGAAAGAAGTTCTTCATTCCGGTAAAAGTTCTCTCCCGGAAGTTCAGAGGTAAATTCCTGTATTACCTTAAACAGCTCTTCTACCAAAATAAGCTTGAATTCCACGGAAGTCAAACATATCTTTCCGACGATAAGGAATTCGAAAAGCTGCTCTCCTCTCTCTATGGTAAAGAGTGGATTGTTTACTGCAAACCGCCGTTTAAAAATGCTGCTTATGTTGTTGAATACCTGGGGCGATATACTCATAGAGTGGCTATATCCAATAATCGCATCGTTAGCATTAATAATGATACCGTTACCTTCAAATGGCGTGACTACAAGGATGACAATAAGCATAAGGTGATGAAGATTTCCGCCGATGAGTTTATCCGTAGATTTCTTATTCACATCCTGCCGAGTGGTTTTATGAAAATTAGACACTATGGTTTGCTAGGAAATCGTAACAAGACAACCAAACTAAAGCTTTGCAAAATGCTTACCCATACCCCTCTTTTAATCCAAGAAAAGTCCACTACACTTCAACTTATCCAGAAGCTAACCGGAATAGATTTATCTAAATGCCCTAACTGTGGTTTAGAAAAACCCAGACGGTTTATAAGCTTGGGCAAATCCCCTCCTATTACTAACAAAACTGTATGTGTTTAAAAAATGCCCTGTCATGGGGAGGGGGAAACTATATCTATTTTGGCATGATTTAACGCTGCTCTAATACATTTGAACCGAGTTTTCCTTAAGATCATATAAATTAGGCGGGAGATTAGATATTCAATCCCCATAGCGAGAGCACAAATCACCGCGGTTTCGTGCTATGTCAATTATCCAAAGTTAGGCAAACAGCTGCTCCATTAGAACCTGCTTCTAATTTACTCAAGCTCTGATTCGGGTTTGAGCTTTTTTTACGCCTAACTTCGGATAATTCGCTAGACACAATCCTCATCTCAAATGAATTCGTTATAAACTTCTATGCTTCTTTATGTTTATACCGTCCCCAACCTCTCCGCCACTTCCACATCCGCCAGCCAAAACTCTTACTGCTCTAACTCCTCTGCCCTCACCCACGAATAACCCGGTGAACCTTCTTTGCAGCTTTCCTTCGATAATCTGACAATCAGAGAAAGTAACATGTTTGACATAATCCGCTAAACCTAGAAAGGTATTAGATACCGCCCCTGCAGCATCGTTTTATACTCCCGCACGAACAACATGATCTTGCTGTTTTTTGGTGATGGTTATAACGCTAGCCCGTATCGGAATCTTTTGAGATTATGCTCTGGCTCTGCCAGCGGAACAACTGGTCGTTGATTGAATAATCTTGGTACATCGTAGTCGGAGAGTAGTCTTATCAGATTTCTGCCAAACTGTAACGTGGAACATTTGCAGCTTCCTTTTCTCCAAAGCCGGAATCATCCGGTCTGAACTCATTGTATTCTTAGCGATATTTTGAATGCTGGCACTTACTGCATAAGCATCCACTTTATGATTTTCTATTACGCTGATGGTCATAACAATAAATGTTGCCATTAAACCTCTGTTTATTGGATAAACAATATTGCTTCACCTTTTCAGAAACTGGTTTATTACAAATAACACAAACGTCATTTTCTGTTGTAACTTGTTGTATATCTGTAGCGGCAGCTTCTTGTCGAACTTCAGTAATGGGACTGTCTTTCTTAATTGACAACAGTGCCTTGGCCAAATGATTCCTATTCCACAATTCAACCTTGTTTGCTTTAGCCAATTCAATGGCCGCTTTTGAATAAAAACTATTAGTAATTACCATGGCCTCCGGACATCCATACTTACCCTTCGCGGCAACAGCCTCTTGTACCGCTTTTATACCAACTTTCTTCTTATACCTCTTGGCTTGAATTACTGTTTTTATTCCATCTTTAGAAGTTACAAAATCGGCGCCATAGTCACCGAAGTATTGTGTCCTCTCGACCCTATAACCAAGTTTCTCGAAAAGCGCTTCAAGATACTTTTCAAAGGTAAGACCATCCATTTGATCAATTTCATAAATACCTGATTTAACCAGCCGATTTTTGTTCCAAAGCAGATAGGCTAATTTGATAAGAGCTAAGATCCCTAAAAACAGCCACAATTGCCACATAGTGAAAAATCCTTTAACAAAAGCAAGAAGAATATCTTTTGTCTGAAATAGCGGCATTATTAATAATCCCCCCATTTAGGCATAGCTTAACCGCAAATACTCTTTGCCTTAAATCAATCCTTGCTCACAAAAAAACTAAGTATAAAAAGAATCTTCTCCAATTATTCATTATCTCACATTTAATGCGAGAATCGTGGCGAAACAGGTACCTGGAAATGTCGAAATTAGTCATTGCGTTTTGTTTTCCAGCCCCTAGACTCGCCATTTTCCCTGAATTGCCTAAAGATGAGGCGTTACAAAGTAAGCAAGCACAAGCATCCAACCCGTTCGGATTGTTTACTTGTGCCCTCAGGTGCCGCCCTTTGTTTATTTTTTAATATATTCCCTAATGTTCAAGAAACCGGATTTAATGGTGAAACAGCCTTAACCCCGAAAACGCCATAACCATAGCATATTCATTGCATGATGCGATTACAATATCATCTCTTACCGAACCGCCTGGCTGAACAATATATTATATTCAATTGTTTCTACAGCAGCCAACCATAATCCTGCCGACAATCCACCACAGCGGTGACGTGGACAATACCGTCCTGAAGTTCATAGATTGCCAGATAGTGCTTCTCAAAAAGGAGTTTCCGATATTTTTGAAATTGGATAGCATCATGCTCCAGCCATGGGTTCCGCTCTGGCATGCCGGCAAGGCTATTCGTCATCTCCACAAAGGTCTCAATCAGCCTGTTTGCGGCCGACGTGCTTACATTAGCCAGAAAGCGTGCGTGTGTTATAAGCATTTCTCGAGCAGTTTCCGTGACTACGACCGTGTACGTATATGGTTTATTTCTTTCGGTCATTGGCAGCCTCCGCGACAGCCTGACGCATGGCTGCTACTGTTTCGTCTACGGAATAGGCGCGGCCTTTGAGAATGTCCAGTTCCGACTGCATCAGCTTTTCCTTGAGCTTGAGGAGGCTCTCACGCCGGGCAAATGATTCCACATCCATTACTACGAGATCACCCTCGCCATTTTTGGTGAGATATACTGGCTCTCCCGTTTGCCTGCACAATTCAGATATCTGGTTGTAGTTTTTACGGATGGCTGCGGAAGGTTTAATGTTCATCATACGGATCACCTCAAATGGTACTCTTAAAATATACTAATTACATGCTTATTATACTACCAATGAGATAAAATGTCCACGCAACTGTTCCCGTCCTTCTTGCGGGACTTAATTATGGCCTATCTAAATCGAAAGCGCTACCGATTTGAATAGATCCACAAATAGTGACAATATTTTAACGTTAAAATATTGTCACTATTTGATATTCCTTTAAGGCATACTTATTCTGAGGTGATTTCTGTGTACGAGAGAATCCGCAATATGCGGGAAGATAGAGATATGACCCAATCCCAAATGGCAGAGTATCTGAAAATTCATCAAACAACCTACTCTGACTATGAGATTGGTAAACTAAATATCCCGCTGCCGGTTCTGGACAAAATAGCCGACCTGTTTGAGACCAGCATCGATTATTTGGTAAACCGCACGGATGTAGAGAAACCCTATCCTCGCAAGAAATAGGTTAAATATAGTAAAAACCGTCAAGACCCGCAGAGTATTCGCCTCAGTCTTGACGGTTTTAATATTGACAACAATTACCATAAGGCTTATAATGAATCATTAAGTTGCCGCATTGAAAAAACGAATGAGGTGCTTTTGTAAATGGCCGGAATGGACATCCTCACGAATAAATTTCATAACATAATTAAATACGTTCAGAGCCGTGAGCAAGATGCGGAGAGTAATTCAGCAGCACTACTGATCAAAACGGCGGAGCTTTCTGCGCTCAAGATTTACTATCGGGATATTGCGGCGCTGATTGCGGCTGGCCATCTGGAAAAGGTCAAGCAGGGGTATTACAGAGTCGTTGTCTTAAAAGAGAGTTCCGGGCCGTCAGAAGCCTCAGTCATTGCCTCCCTCTATCCGGACGGTGTACTGTGCATGTATACGGCTCTGTTTTATTATGGCTATAGTGACCGCACCCCGCTAAGCTGGGATATTGCGATTGATAGGGATACTTCAAAGGCCAGATTCAAAATCGACTACCCTTATGTGCAACCGTATTATATGGAGCCGGTGCATTTGTCGTACGGCATTTCGGCCGCGGAATTTGAGGACTGCCAGATGCGAATTTTTGACCGTGACCGCCTGATCTGCGAATGTATTAAAAACGAGAACAAAATGGATCGGGAGAGCTACAACAAGGCGATTCAGGGATACGTCGCAGATTCAAAGAAGTCCATCACCAATCTGCTTTCGTATGCAAAAAAGCGGAACATCGCCGTGAGAGTGAAAGATAGGATCGGGGTGTGGCTGTAATGGAAGATAGAAGCGCATCCGTCCTTGCCAAACTGAAAAATAAAGCTAAGACGTCTGGAAAGCCGCTGCAGATACATATGCAGCTGTTCTGCCAGGAGGAGTTCCTGCGCAGACTGTCCCTGTCGGAATATGCGGATAACCTGATTCTGAAAGGCGGTCTGTTCATTTATACACTGACGAACTTCGAAAGCCGCGCCACAATTGATATAGATTTTCTCCTGCGCCAACTTCCGGGAACGGTGGACGAAATCGAACCTATCATTAAGACAATTCTAGCTGTCGATACCGGCAATGATTTTATTACCTTTGAGTCAAAAGGGTTCGCTTCAATTGCCTTGGAGCGGAAATATAAAGGCGTTGAATTTCAAATCATCGGCCATATCAAGAACACCCGTACACCTTTTAATGTTGACATCGGTATCGGTGACGTGATTGTCCCCAAAGCTGAAAAACGTACTATTCCGGTTCAGCTTGATGATTTTACACGTCCGCAGATCAGCACCTATTCCCTTGAAAGCACAATCGCTGAAAAACTTGATGCTATGTTGCAGCGTCTGGAACTGAACAGCCGGATGAAAGATTTTTACGACATCTATTTTCTGGCGCATACGTTTGATTTTGATGGCAGAAAGCTGCAGGAAGCAATTTTTGAGACACTGCAAAACCGCGGCACCGCCTATAACCGCGACAGCCTGAATGCCGTTATTGCACTGGCAGACGATAGCGATATGCAGACACGTTGGCGTCAGGCTGTACGCCGCATGCAGCTGCCGAAGTTGGCGTTCGCAGAAGTTATAAATACATTGCAAGTTTTCCTTGCTCCGGCTTTCGACGCAGTGGTCAATGAAAGTGAACTGCTGAACATGTGGTCGGCAGAAAATCAAATGTGGTGTAACGCACAAAAAGGGGACAATGTTCCTCCTTCGGGATACCTAAAAGAAGCACCGCCTGGCTGTAATTTAGATTCGGATTCGAATCCGAAATTGAAGAGGTAAGCTGTTCGGTTCCGTACTCTTTGAAGATACGCATCAGTTTATTGGCCCTGCTCTGGGAGAAATCTAAATGGGATGAAAACCTTTATTTATAGGCGTTTAAGTTCATTGTATTAGTAGCATAATAGTAATATAATAGTAAAAAATTAGTAGCAAAAAAAGGAGGTTCGGTATTATGTTTGATGAATTGCTAAATAAATATTTAAACGATGAAAGATACCTTAATAAAAAGGAAATAATGTACCGTTTACCTTCATCTGTTCCTATAAATAAATTTTGGCCAGAATTATCGCAAGCAAGAAAAAATATCCAGGTACCTCTTCTAGACAAAGGTGAACAAAACATGTGGTTTTGCAGACAATCGCGTTTAACCGAAAGGTTAAACCAAATAGATATGGTGGCTAAATCAAATATTTTTAATTATATACCTGATCAAATGCAGAGTGCCGTAATATTTGATGCTTTAATTGATGAGGCATTTAACTCCAGCGTTATCGAGGGAGCCTTTTCCACAAAAAAAAGAAGCAGGGAGATGATAAAAAACAAAGAAACTCCTAAGGATAAAAGTGAACAGATGATTATTAATAATTATGAGGCACTGGAGTTTGTTCTTGAAAATCTCGAAAAGCCAATTAATGAAGATATAGTATTGACCATTTATAGGATCGTGACCAAAAACACGCTAGACGCTGCAGATCAAGTTAAGAAGTATCGTGATGCTGCAGTATTTGTAATTGATCCAAATTTGCCTGATCCAATCTATGAGGGACCGGATCAGCAAAAGGTACAAGTAATGATGGACTCTCTATTTGACTTCATAAACAGCGAAGATGGTTTGCATCCAATCTGTAAGTCAGCCATAATTCATTTTTATCTGGTTTATATTCATCCTTTTTTTGATGGCAATGGCAGAACTGCCAGATGTATAGCATATATGTATTTACTCCAAAAGGGATATGATGCTTTTAAGTTTTTCTCTCTTTCCTCGCTTGTTAAAGAAGCAAGAAGTAAGTATTACAAGGCTATTAAAGATGTCGAGGATAATGAATCCGATACAACGTATTTCATTATTTTTTACAGCAAAATGATACTTCAGTCCGTCAGTAATATTTTAGATAATCTAAAAAAGGAAACTGTAAAAAGTATCATCTTACAGGGAATCAAAAAGAATAGAATAGTTTTATCAAATAGACAAAAACAAGCAATTAATACTTTTATTAAAAAAGATAAAGAAATTACGATTGCTGAATATCAAAAAAAATATAACGTAGCTTACCAAACAGCAAGGACGGATTTATTGCAGTTGGAGGAAATTGAAGTTTTGACCAAAACTAAGGAAGGTAAGAAATTCGTGTTTAGAATAACCGAACTTGAAAAAATAGTGGAGAAGTATAAACCTGTCTAGGGACAACTTACTACTCAGCGAAACTTGTCGTTTCGCGAAGGGTCCTGGAACCTATGCGGAACGACAAAGAAATAACAGCCCATTAGCATGTTCCGCCGAGTACGGATGTAGAGAAACCCTATCCTCGCAAGAAATAGGTTAAATATAGTAAAAACCGTCAAGACCCGCAGAGTATTCGCCTCAGTCTTGACGGTTTTAATATATGGCGATTCAATAGCCGGAAATGAGGATTTGATGATTTGTAGTACTTCTTGTGGATTCAGCATTGTGGCATTAACCATTTCTGTTAAGCCAGGAATGACTTTTTGTTTTCGCTACTCGTCCCAAAAATGATATTGCTCTGGAGATTCACCATGACGCGCAGTAATCAAAGGTTTTAACACCCTCAATTCTCCCTCATCGATATGCTCCAACAACACCTTAAATTCCCATTGATCCCCGTAGTCAAACAAGTAAAGGATTTCATCTCCTGATTCCAGACCCAACTCACCAATGATCGCCTCAGTTACATACGGCCCCTGCTCATCAAATGTGCATTTGAACGAATTATATGACCATGCTTTGCCATCCATAAAGAAGCTATAAAGATGATCATTATTAAATTCAAAGGCTTCCTGTATAATCATGTGCATATCTTCCAAAGTGTGTTTTCCCGACAGCACAATCCGCCGCCAAGTGCTTTTATTAAGGGAAACCTTGAAGGTATAGTTCCCGTCAGTCTTAGGTTGTTCCCTAATCAAGGTGGTCTCAAGTTCCCCAGGTGCAAAAAAACCGGAAAACGCCTGGATAAACTTCTCTCCGATCAAGACTGATTCCACCAGTTTGTATTTTTTGGTTTTCTTACCCGTCTTAACCTCTTTTATAATGTCTTGAATCAAGCTGTATTTATTGTGTCTGGATAAGGATTCACCCTGGATTAGGTTGTCTTCACCGTATTCCCTTCGCATGGGCACATTCCAAAAGGGTAAATTTCTTACAGTTGTCAAAATAGTTGCCATAACCACGCCAAACTCGGAGGGTGTAAACGTGGCAGCCCGAAAGTCATATTTTGAATAGAGGACACTCATAGCTTCCTCATCCTTAGTCACTTCCCATAAGCCAAAAAATGACAATGTAAGTACGTGCCGGTTTAAACTGTCTAAGAGATGCTTAAATATTTCATTTTGGGCCGAATCAACTTCAATCACCTTATTTGGTACTTGTTCAGAGACAAATTTGAAAACATTTCCTATATTCAGCCATACATTATTCCGCCTATAGGTCGAATTTAGCTCATTCCAATCTACCTGAATCCACAAGGTTTCCAACAAAAAGAAATACTTCTCCACAGAATTTAGATCTTGGTACCTGCTGTAACGCTCGGTGGGCTGCAGTTCATATTGATTTCCTTTTGCCTGAACCTTACGCAATAATTTTCCGGCTAGCGCCAAATGGTAGAACAGATTCAGCAAAGGGTAAGAAAGCTGGTTAAAATTTAGGTTATCTTCCGTGACATAAGTAGCCATTAGTTTATTAAGCTGGTGAAGGGCAGCCTTAGCGAGATGCTGGTTTTTGGGAGTTAACACCACCCGGTTGTTACTTAGAAATTCTGTAAATATCCTGAAGTCACGCACTATTGGGGTAGGTGCCGATTCGCTGACTCGCAGTATCGATTGAGTTGACATATTTCTAACCTCCACGAAACTTAAATGTTGTAGTTCAAGGAAGATCTGCTATATAACCGAGCGGGATCTCCTATAATTTTGATTCGACAAGGTTCTTATTTATCCTCCAGATTTCTTTAAAAAAGTTGTTACTGCAATGATTCTTTAAACTAAGCAATCTAATCCCTCCCAACGCGATGTTCTAACCGGACTTCTTTACTCAAAATATTTTGGCTCATATCAATCTTGCTCTGGTAATGCTCTTCTCACCATATTTTTCTTTAATCAAATCAATGACCTTCGTTAGGGTCTCATTATCCTTTTGCTTCAGGATTCGACAATCTATTTCAAGTTTAGGAACTCATATCCATGGTCCTGACCATTTCCATAAACTTTTCTTTCATGTTAGCCGCGGTGATCAATTCCCAGCAAAATCGGGCACTTTCAAAGGCAAAGTCAAGCAAACGCCTGTTACCATAAATATCTGTAAAAGGATATTGGATAAATAAATATTGTGCTTCGTCCGGACCAAAGGTATCACTTCCACAAATAAATATCATTTTTGTGTCAGTTGTAGTAATTATTAGGAGAACTTGTAGTGACTTGTATTGAGGTGTATAATGTTTGCATAAGGTTCATACAATAAGAACCGGGATGCTGATACATCCCGGTTGTACAACCAGCCGCAAAGTGAGCGGCAACTATGAAAGAGCAAGAAGCTCCTGTTCAAAGGGTGGGCTACTTGCTCTTACGCTTTTCTTTAAGTATTAATACGACTAACGTCGCGAAAGCTATAGCAAACATCAGCGCTTGGTACGTACTCATAAGCCTCACCCCCTTTCATGGGGATTCGGCCGCCCACCCTGCCCATATTTGGTTGTGACTCTTGAAAAATATCAACAACCTTGTTATCTACTTCAAAACAACACGGCCCAATTGATGGACCTATTGCAGCAATAATATCCTTTGGATTACAACCGTAGTTATTCACCAAGCTGTTGATAGCTTTTTTGCTTATACCTAAACATGTTCCTCTCCAACCCGAATGAACTAACCCGATAGCTTCGTTTATTGTGTATCTTACGTATGCCTCAGAACACACCCATGGTCAGCATTACCACTCCCCCTGCACTTTGGTATCCTTATGGTCAACAGTGAAATCTTATTATCAAAATAATTGTTTACCGTGCCAAAGGTAGGGTCAACATTAAGCCATCTGCCTTCTTTCGGTACATAAACCTGATTCCAGGCATGGTCACCCCAGCTCAATCCACTATATCCTAGGCCAGTAACCAGGCGGACCTTCAGCCCCACCGCCCGGCACATGGATACATAGAGACTTGCATAATCGAAACAGATACCCATGCGAGTGTTAAAAGCCATGATCGAACCCGAATTTATTCCGCTGGAGTCTTGGCTGAGCTGAGCCGCTTTCTGGTCATCATATTTTATGTTCTGGGTAATCCATCGGTAGATTAAATACGCTTTCTGACGTTCGTTCTGCTCACTGCCCACCACCCGACGTACGGTGGAGTCGATTTGCGAGTCTGATTTCACTGCTTCATCCAGGGTTGCTCCATTAAAATAGGTTATCACCCGGTCATTGGTCGAGTCCGAAACCGCATTTTGTCTGAAATGGTCATTCACCAGTACCGGTATCTTTTGGGCCAGATTAGAGTTAAGGACGGGGGAGACTGCATTTTTATAGATAAACTGATATCCGTTCGACTCACTCATCATCTGGACTAAACGTGGGGCGGGGAAATAATAAGCATAGAAGTTTAGCAGCAACGCAGAAGCAAAAACCAGCACTGCCGCCCGGGGTATCTGGGCCAAAGCCCCGATAATACGTTCCAGCCCGCTGCCAATGAGAATTAACAGCTTATACAAGCGATTGGACAGAGGACCTAATACAGCATTGTAGATCGGATGGGTAATGAGTCCGATCAGAACGCGGAACAGCCAAACTACTAAAGGTACGACTATTATGTATATGAGTATATCCTGCCCGAATAATAGGATCCGAATTTCCTCCGGAATCCCATTATAGATCTGAGCGAATAGTCCAGGATTATGCTGAAAGAAAATCCCTCGGGTTAGATAGATGGCCAGGAATAGTACCAATATGAACTCTAACCCCTCGCACAACGACCACAAGGAAAACCGGATTTTTTCGCGAGAAAATTTGGTAAAAGCCCCCATGAGTATGGGCTGCATAAATATAGCTATAAATATTAGAGTCAGAAAGTCTACTTTTAACATCAGAATATACCTCACAAATGGCCTATCTATTCATCATCGGATGCCTACCTGGCATCTTATGGGGAAAGATCGAACGGCTTTCGTCTTGCGGAGTTTATCTGGGCTCTATCGACACGATCGTCTCCACATGCTGCTTACATGGGAACATATCGCCTGTGCAACATATATTACGCTTATAACCACGAATCAGCAGATTGAGTCCGTAATTTAGCGTTGAGAGCATATAATTTCCTTAGAATATGGTTAAAGAATAAGTATTAAGAAAATACAGGGGTGAACTCGTGTTGGGAATTAAAGAGATTTATCTTGCCGGAGGATGCTTTTGGGGTACCGAAAAGTATTTGAAATCTATCCCCGGAGTCAAGAACACGGAAGTAGGCTATGCTAATGGGATGATACATAATCCCAGTTATGAAGATGTCTGCCACAAGAATACGGGCCATGCGGAAACTGTCAGAGTTGAGTATGACCCCGCGTATATTGATCTAACTCACATCATCAATTTATTTTTTCAAGTGATTGACCCTACTTCTATCAATAAACAGGGAAATGATGTCGGAAGCCAGTACAGGACAGGAATTTATTATGTGGATCCGAAGGATGAACCAATCATCCTGGCTGCAATTTCAGAGCTTCAAAAGAAATATGACAGACGTATTGCTGTCGAGATTGAACCATTAAAAAATTACTATCCGGCTGAGGAATATCATCAGGGTTACCTGACAAAGAATCCAAACGGTTATTGCCATATTGGAAGAGATGCCTTCGATAGAGCGCGTCTATCCATCGTCAATCCGGCGGACTACTCTGTTCCGGAGGAGGCAGAGCTTAGAAAAAAGCTGACACAGCTCCAGTACCGGGTAACCCGAGAGAATGCTACAGAAGACCCTTATCATAATGAATATTATGCTCAGTCTTCCCCCGGGATTTATGTGGATATCGTAACCGGTGAGCCTTTGTTTTCATCGGCAGATAAATTTGACGCCTGTGGCTGGCCCGCTTTTTCAAAGCCCATTGATCCCTCTGTTATCGATACTAAATTGGACAAATCATGGGGAATGGTGCGGGAAGAGGTCAGAAGCCGCGTTGGCGACAATCATTTGGGTCATGTTTTCCCTGATGGGCCAAAGGAATCCGGCGGCCTCCGCTACTGTATCAACAGCGCCTCTCTCCGCTTCATCCCCAAGGAAAATATGGAGGCTGAAGGGTACGGGAAATACCTGTCCAATATTGGATGATAACATCAGGTAACCCTCTCCAGACGTGAGTTCATAGAACGAATTGTACCCTAGCCCTTCAACGTAAGGTACAGAGGGCAGGATGCTAGCGGCACTTAAGCAGCTAGAGCGAATTCGTTGCAAAGCACTTTGAAACATCAGCTAAGCTATTGGTTAGGTAGCTATTTGCTCGCAAACTTCTATTTTTAAGGATCTTATATTAGTCGTGAGGCATATTATTTTAGCATTAGTAATGTTGCCATTCTGCCACTGGGGTTACCTTCTCTTCGGTACGAAAAAAACAATTCCTTTTTACAACTAGTGCAGAGATTAAAGTTAATAATATTATCTCGATTTAACCCACACTCGATCATCTGCCGTTCAATAATATCCCAGAGACTAACCTTCCATTTGTCATGACTGACTTTTATCATATGTTTATTTACATCAACTATAGACTCTTTAAAAATATCAACAACCTTGTTATCTACTTCAAAACAACACGGCCCAATTGATGGACCTATTGCAGCAATAATATCCTTTGGATTACAACCGTAGTTATTCACCAAGCTGTTGATAGCTTTTTTGCTTATACCTAAACATGTTCCTCTCCAACCCGAATGAACTAACCCGATAGCTTCGTTTATTGGGTCGAATAAATAAATAGGGACACAATCTGCAAAGATGCCAATTAATGGAACACCCTTTTCATTTGTAACCATAGCATCGACTGATGAAATAGCTGTCTCATATTCTAGAGCCCCTCTACCCCTATGAACAATGCTAACTTTTTCAACCGTAGCATTGTGTACCTGAGCACCGGCAACTAGTTGTTTGACCTCTATTCCTAAGTGATTACAAAGAAGTTCTCTGTTTAATTTAACTTTATCTTTCTCGTCTCCGACGCTGTAAGATAAATTTAATGACTTATACGGTTCCCTACTATATCCGCCCAACCTAGTGGAAAATGCAGTTATTACTTTATTGGTTCTATCGAAAAATGGTATTGTAAAATACCTAATTTGGTCGTTTTCGACTACATGGATATTTTCCCCCATAGTTATTTCCCCCAAAATTCCTTGATTTAGCAAACGAGTTTAACCTATAATAACAGAAACATTGCGATAAACCCATTATTTTGGATTTCACACATTATATATAGTATCTTACGTATGCCTCAGAACACACCCATGGCTGGGTTAAACGTTGGTCGGGGAAATAATAGGCATAGAAATTTAGCGGCAACGCAGAAGCAAAAACCAGCACTACCAAGGGAACAGCAATCATTTTTATTACAAATCAGTTTTCCCCCTGGCTTTCAGCTCATCCTTGCGGATTTTCCAGAAGTTAGGTCTTCTTTTTTCCGAAAAAGCCCGGGGACCTTCTTTAGATTCCGAACTGGTAAACCAGTCGGGAAACATTAACCTGGCCAATTGGCCGTATGAGCCGGCCATATAATCGATTTCCATATCAAAAGTCGCCTTGAGGACTTCTATACACCCAGGGCTTAAGGTCAGTATTTCTTCACACCATTTGTCAACTTCCGCGTCGATTTTTTCCAAAGGAACTACTGCATTGACCAGTTTCATTTCAAGTGCTTCTTGGGCTGTATACCTGCGGCAGAGCATATATATTTCACGTGCTTTTTTAGCGCCCACCACACTTACCAGGTAGGCTACCACATAACCATCAACAGGATTAGCCACGCGCGGCCCACCCTGGGCAAAAACGGCATTCTCGGCGGCAATGGTAAAGTCACTAAAGTAGGCAAGGCAGTTTCCCATTCCCATGCAATATCCCTTAACCGCGGCAATTACAGGCTTGCGCGACATCCTTATTATTTGGGGGGGAGGATACCTCCAGTAAACCTGCACTCTTAATTCTTTTTCCTCCCATACTACATCCCCGCCGGTACAGAATGCCTTATCTCCCGAACCTGCAAGAACTATAACTCCGATCATCGGATCATGGTTGGCTTCATAAAAGGCATTGAACAATTCGTCCATTGTATGAGCTGTAAGAGCATTAAGCTTTTGTGGCCGGTTGATTGTAATTCTGGCTACTCCTCCCTCTAATTCTTGATGGTACTTTTTTTCATATAAGATATCCGTGAAATTATTTTCTTCTACCAAGTTCCACTCAGTCCAGTTCATAATACTCCTGCCTCCTCGTTTAAAACATCCCCGGTTTTTTTCGGCCTGTCTTTTGTTCCTACCTTGTTCATCTCCTTTCAGCTTTACCGGCAGTTTAATACCCTACTTACGGATAACCTGAATTGGGTGTAGTTTTTGACCCACTATTTGAAGAGATAATTATTTCTTCCCTTTCTTCCCTTTCTTCACTTTCTTCTTTTCGGCTTTGCTTTCCATCTCAATTCCGAACAGTTCTGAAATGTCCGCGTCCTCAATAATTCTACGACTTCTTACTTTTGATTTTTCAAGGAGTGTTTCGGTTTTCTGACTGATCGTGTCTGAAATAAGGTCATCCACCTTCACGTTCCGCAGTACAAAAAATAAAGTGGGATCATCGTCAAGCCGGGCGCCTACCCCGTAAAGAACTGCCGCTACGTGTTTGCACATATAAGCCCCGTCAGGGCAGCTGCATCGCAGCCCAATTTCCCTGGAAGCAGGAAACAAGCCTTTGCCCTTTGCTGTAAACACTTCGGAAAGTGCCTTCGGAAACTTGCCCACGATCAGCTCTTGCAGCGAATCGATCTTCCCTGCACAGTTCTTCGTAATCCCTTGCCAAAGTTTGTTGGACAGCGGTTGAATGCTGATCGTCACTTGATACGGTTTTGCAACGCTCCCCTGAACAAGGGCCCTGATTTCACCTTGCGTAAATTTTAAATCCAGTACCGCTCCATGCCGGACGTAACTCTGCCCCCGGCCGATGCGGTTTGCATAGTCGGCATAGCTCTCCAGATTATCATTCCAGGACTTTCCCCACCACGTTTTGGCGATCTTTCTTCCCTCAATAATCACGGGACGAATATCGGGATTTTTCTTCTTCAGTTTTTCGATACTCTTTAGGGCTTTCCGTCTTTTTTCCGCCACTGTAACGTATGTTGGAAATCCGCTGTAATATGCCATAACCGTCCCTCGCCAACGTTATTCAATCGTAAGACTCCCACTTCTACAAGTGGGAGAGGTACACCTTATTCTGCTTCGGTGGGGGCAGACTCCGACTTCGCCGCTAAGAATCCCTTTTGGGACGTGCGGCTTCGGCGAAACCCTCCACTGGAGGCTTTCGTCACCGAAGACTCGATGTTCAACTTTAGTTGAACGAGTTCACTCAGAAAGCTTAAATAAATTGATAAGCTGTTTGTTATCCAGCTCGGTAAGCCAGTTTTCCTGACTGTCCGGCATGATTTCCTGCAATAATTGAGTTTTGCCTTCAATCATCAGGTCGATCTTCTCTTCAATCGTACCCTTCGTAATAAATTTATGCACAATCACCTTCTTCTTTTGGCCAATCCTAAAGGCCCGATCCGTAGCCTGATTCTCAACTGCCGGGTTCCACCACCTGTCAAAGTGGATGACATGATTGGCGGACGTGAGGTTAAGACCCACCCCGCCGGCTTTAATGGAGAGGACCATAAACGGCACATACTCCGCCCCCTGGAATTTAGCCACAAGATCCTGGCGTTTCGTCACGGGCATCCCGCCATGTAAAACAAGCCCTTGATGCTGAAAGATCGTCTCCAGAAACCTATTCAGCGGCTCAGTAATTTCCTTAAACTGGGTAAAAATAAGCACCCGTTCCCGCTGCTCATAAATAGTTTCACATATCTCACGCAGTCTTGCATATTTGCCGCTTTCAGCCTCGGCATAGTCATGCTGACCCATAAATTGATCGGGGTGATTACAAATCTGTTTGAGCCGCATCAGCGTGGATAGTACGAGCCCTTTGCGTTGGATTCCATCCCCGGTTGCTTCCAGCTTTGTCTTAAGCTCCTGGACAATCTTATTATAAAGGACCGTTTGTTTTTTGCTGAGTGTCGCATAGGTTTTCATTTCGATTTTATCCGGCAGATCGGAGATAACCGTTTTGTCAGTCTTTAAACGTCTGAGAATAAAGGGGCTAACCACCCGTTTCAAGCGGGCATAACCATCTTGCTTTTCCTGGAGTTTACTTGTGAAATTAGTGAACTCCTTGGCACTGCCCAGCAAGCCTTTATTCAAAAAATCAAACAAGGACCATAAATCAGCCAGACGGTTTTCGATAGGCGTCCCTGTCATGGCTAGTTTATAGGCGGCCTTTAATTGTTTCACTCCCTTGGTTTGCTTGGTGCCTGGATTCTTAATTGCTTGGGCCTCATCAATAATTAACGAATCCCAAGTAATAGTTTTTAACCAATCGTGTTTGGCGAGCATGCCATAGGTTGTGATATAAAGGTCATATTCCTGCAGCAAAACGTCGGCTTGCGTCTCCAGACCTTTATTTTCCGAAGGGTGAAGGACATAGTAGTTCAAAGACGGGGCAAATTTGCCAAGTTCACTGAGCCAGTTCCCAATCAAGGAAGCGGGGACAATCAGCAACGCCTTTTCCTGCTTCTGGCTTCTGATATAATTCAGGAGCGCAATAACCTGAACAGTTTTCCCCAAGCCCATATCGTCGGCAAGGCACGCGCCCAGACCGAGTGTTTTCATATAATGAAGCCAGTTCAAGCCCCTTGCTTGGTAGGTACGCAAACTAGCCTCAAAAGCTTCCCCACAGGCAATCGTTTCAAGTGTATCCGGATTGGCGAGCTTATTCAGCACCGAACTGAGCCATTCGCCATTCGTTACTTCCAGTTCACAAGCTTCGTCGGAAAGATTCAAGACTTTTTGCGCAGTCAATTGAAAGCGCATAGCCTCAAGCATACTGAGATCTGTCTTGTTCATTAGTTTTTGGGCTTGTTCATAGGCTTTCAGCATTTCCTTCAAGCGTTGATGATTGACCTCCACCCATTTCCCTTTGATTAATAAGAGTCCTTCCGCTTCTGAGAGCAACTTCTTCAACTCGTCAGCCTGCATCGCTTCTCCGCCTAGCAACAGCTCGGCCTGGAAATCCACAAGTGCTTCCAGGCTCAGGCGAGAAGGCGTTTTCTCGCCCACACTGACCGACATTTTCCAGGAAGCCGACTTATTCTTCCACCAATTGGGCATCCGGCATAAAATACCTGCTTCCTCGTAAACCGGTATTTCCTTAAGAAACGTATATGCTTCATCCGCCGTTAAGCTCAGCGGATGAAATAGTTCTCCCGATTCCACGAGTTCTGCAATAAAGGTGCTTTTCTGAGAGGCCTTATGCACAGTCGAAAGAAGTTCCAGCAGCTTTCTGCTCTGCTTCCCATAGTCTACCAGCGCATTTTTCAGTGGGAGGTGCTTTGCTTGGCCATTAGCCGAGACACCCGCCGCATAAGTCGCCAAAAAAGCAAACGGGTATTCCTCTTTCTTACTCTCCACAAGATGAAAGAAAACCCGTCCCACCGGCTGGACATGCGAATTATGTGAAGCAAAAAATGCCCCGACACTGCCTTCGTAGGACTTGATCATTTTCCCAAAGGCCTGATTCAGCGTTGTCCAGGCCTTTTCCACCCAGGCTGGAGTTAAGTATTCCGCTCCCTTTATATAGGGCGCTTTTTGCAAGAGATGCTCTACGGCATTCTCCTCTAATTCAGTCACGGCGTTTTCCCGTAAAATCTCCAGCTCCGGATTCATGGCCAGTTTCTGAACAAATGCGGCAGCTATCAGCCAGAGATAACGCAGAGATTCAGACGTGACTACCGTGCGCTCCGAAAAACCGAGCAGGAAAAGGGCTTCAGGCGCATCCATCCGATAGCGTCTGTAGATTTCTAACTGGTAATCGATTTGGCTGCTCTCCATTTTTTCTTCAGTTATCTGCCAGTCCAGTTCAAACAAACCGTCCGGCTGGATGAGCGCAATCAGCTCTTTGGATGTAATCTTTTCAGGTCTCTCCATGCCGGCAACCACTTATTCCATCCTTTCAGGCCTAAATTTCATGCTTATTATACTATATCTCGAATCAAGTATATCAGGAAGCGCGGCAAAAAGGGGACAAGTCAGCACCCTTTGAGCAGGCAACTGGAGGAATTGTCCATAAACCCTAGGCTCGCTATTTCCCTGAATTGTCTCAAGATAAGGCGTTGCCATTTGTATTATCTTCCACAAAATATGATTTTTTGAGTTGCGCATTCAAAGGAACCCCAACTGCGGCACCCGCCGTGCTTAACATGTTTGAATGAAGCGGCCGCCGTAGTGTTAGCTAATTTGTTCTATAGACAACACATTACTGACGTTCGACTCCGGTATCTGTATTCTCCGGCCAGCGGTTGCTTATCGGAAATGTTAATAGTACTATTATAAGTAAGAATTGGAGGATGGGTTATCATGAATAAGGTTAAAATATATTTGGATACCTCAGTAATCAGCCATTTAGAAGCCGAAGATACACCGGAGAAGATGCAAGATACGCTTCTTTTTTGGCAAGAGATTATTAAAATTTACTATAAAGTTTCTGTCTCCGACCTGACTTTAGCTGAACTGGCCAAATGTCCTGAACCGAAACGGTCTCAGCTTTTCGTATATCTTAGTCAAATTGATTATGAAGAAGTTGAAGAAGCTCCAGAGATAATTGCCTTGGCAGAAGAGTATATAAGACACGGGGTTTTAAGCCAAAAAAGCAGGGATGATTGCCGCCATATTGCAATCGCTACCATAATCGGATGCCTATATATCGTTAGCTGGAATTTTAAGCACTTTGTCAATATTAGAACCATTAATAAGGTACAGGCTGTAAATAAGCTGTTGGATTACAATGAAATCAATATACTCCCACCGTCTATGATGCTGAAAGGAGAAGAATGATGAGCGCGAAGTTTACAATTGATGATATTCACCAGATCAGACATGAAAACTACGAGAATACAAAAGATCTTAAACCTGTGGAACTGATAGAAAAAACAAAACACGATGCCGCAGCCAGCAAAATGCGAATCCAAGAATTAAGAAAAAAGGTTGTAAAAGCAAGCGGTAATTAAAACAAGTATACTCTTTCAGCGGGTTCTCGATTCATATAATAAGAATGCTTTAATATCCCGGTTGTACAACCAGCCGCAATGGGCGGCACAATAATGAAGAGCAAGAAGCTCCCATGCAAGGGATGGGCTACTTGCTCTTACGCTTTTCTGGTACAACACATGCTGGGAAATACATAAGGGTAAATCCGAAATATTATGATATACTATTTCAAAAATAGACTTTTTTCGGGGGTGCTTAAGTTTGTTTGAATCTCTGCGGCGGGATGTAATATTTCTGCACGCGCCAAGTATTTATGATTTCCGCAAAGACACGATTCTTTTTGGACCAATAAACGACGTGATCCCTTCTTCTTCCGTCTTCGAGATGTATCCGATCGGGATTACCAGCATAGCCGAACACCTGGAAAAGTCCGGCTTGAATGTGCAAATTATTAACATGGCCTATCGCATGTTAAAATCTCCGGCCTATGATCCGGAAAAGGAAATTAAAAAACGCCATCCCAGGGTTTGGGCCATCGACCTGCACTGGCTGCCCCATGTTCACGGCGCGTTAGCCCTGGCCGCTTTAATCAAAAAGCATCACCCTGATGTACCGGTCCTGATGGGCGGCTTAAGCTCATCTTATTTCCACGAAGAGTTAATCAAAAATCCTGATGTTGATTTCGTTGTCCGGGGTGATTCCACCGAAGGACCTGTTCTGGAGCTCTTAACAAGAGTACGTGCCGGTCTCCCTCTAGAAGGTGTGCCGAATCTCACCTGGAAACAAAAAGACGGTTCCGTAGTGGTCAACCCGCTGACCAACGTACCGGATAACCTGAACGCGCCGACTGTGCCTGCTTATCGCTATACAATGCGTTCTGTTTTTAAATACTGGAATCTGTCTAATATCGTTCCCTATTTACGTTGGCTGGAATACCCGATGACTACCATCTTAACTGCCCGGGGCTGCAATATCAACTGTTCCATTTGCGGGGGATCCAAGCAAGCTTATCGCCAGGTCTGCCAGCGCAAAAAGCCGGCTTTTCGTTCGCCGGAAAGATTAATTGAAGATGTCCGCTTGATTAAAAGATTCAGCCGGGCCCCGATTTTTGTGATCCATGATCTCCGCATGGGCGGTAAAGAATTTGCCGATCGTTTTTTATATTTGCTGAAACAGGAAAAAATCGAAAATGAAATGGTTTTCGAGCTATTTTATCCTGCAGATGAAGAATTCATCTCCCAACTCAAGGACGCTGCCCTGCACTTCAGTCTGGAAATGACCCTGGAAACCCATGACCCGGAACTGCGAAAAACAAATGGCAAATTCGCCGTCAGTAACGAGGCGATCGAAGCAACTATTGCCGCAGCCATGGCTAACGGGTGTAATAGACTGGATATTTTCTTTATGGTAGGACTGCCCTTTCAAACAACGCAGTCCGTAATGGATTCCATGGATTATGCTCATAAACTTTTAAGTGATTATGGTCTGGACGGCCGGATTAAAGTATACGTGGCGCCGTTAGCACCTTTTTTAGACCCCGGCAGCCCTGCCTTCGAGGACCCTGAGAAATTCGGCTACAAGCTGCGGGCCCACACGTTGGAAGAACATCGCAAACTCCTGACCAATTCCACGTGGGGACAGATCCTGAATTATGAAAGTATGAGTATGCCCCCCCAAGAATTGGTAAACACCACCTACGAAGCCACAGCTAAATTAGTAGCCAGCAAGAATAAACTCGGTCTCATGTCGAATGAAGAAGCAACAGAGACCACAAATCTGATTATTCAAGCCCAATATTTAAATAATAAAATGGAGCAAGCGGTCTTAATAAAAAACAAAAAGGAGCGCAGCTTGGCAATCGCCGCTCTAAAAAATGAGGCTAAGGATGTCAATAGCAAACGTGTTTATGCCCAGACAGATTTTGTGAGCTGGGGAAAGCAGAGATTTCAGCTTAAACCCCTCGGCATAATCTCCCTTTTGTTCGAACTATTCTTTGAAGAGCTTTCTTTGGCAAAATTACGTTATTCCAAGCGTCGTTAAAATACGACAAAAAAATCTAAAAAATAAATTATTAAAAACCAGATACGAAACACTAGCCTTGCTGAAGCAAGTAAAAGACCGCTGTCCCACAACGAACACTTTCCGCCGTAGGATACCAGGAAACTCCCTCACTCCCTACCAACCTACCAACCTACCTCCCTACCGAGCATACCGCTTCGCAGGTACTTTGGCAGCTCGGAGACCATGCCAGTAACAGGGATTGAAATAACACATGCTCAGGCGAGAATAACTGACATGCTGCAGCACGCACCCGCGGACCGTCTTAATCGCGGCGCTATCGCAGGCTTGCTGCAGTTCCTGGGACCAGGTCTGTTCTTGAAACCAAATACTGCCGGCTCCGGCAGATGCAGCATCGGCAGCCAAAGTCTTGAGTCTCTCTGTGAGCAGGCACGGTACTACGACTGTCACCTTATCCGTCAGTTCCGCTAAATTCGGATAAACCCTGCTCCCATCCAGGCGCTTCAAATCTTCGGCAACCGGATAGACAACACAACCAAACCCTTTTAATGCCCTCCAAACCTTCCAGGCATGTTTATGCTTTTGGAATTTTTGAGCATCCCCCAGCACGGCAAACGTATCCGCAGTTGTCAACCCCTCAGCCAAAGGGTAAATTTTCTTTTCACGCATCAATTAAAATCCTCCTCCCCAGAGACACGATACGGTGCCCCTTTCTTGCACTAGTCGGAAAGTATAAACTTCATTGGTATACTTTCTGGAGGGTCCCTTCTCGCCGTCCTGCAAGAAGGTTAACACGTGCGAAGACAGTGTCTTCGTGTGAGCGCCAGCCAAGTTTTCTTTATATATGCATACGTAAGGAAGAGGATTTTATGTTAATTGTCCACATCGTGTACCTATTGGATAACTTCCTCAATTAACGGGGGCAGCTTGGGAGCAACGCTGTCCACCTTAACCAGGTTTTGCGCGAGCTTGAGTCCCTCAGCCAACATTTCTTGATTACTGCTATAGAGCTGCATAAGGGGTTCTCCCGCCTTAGCCCACTCGCCTGCTTTGCGGGTGAGCACAACCCCGGCTCCTAAATCAATCGGGCTATCTTTAGTAACCCGACCGGCCCCGAGTACCATAGCCAGGATTCCGATTTTCTGAGCATCAACCAACTGAACATAACCTGTGTCAGGAGCGAGGAGCGGCAGATTGCACGGCGCAACCCGAAGGCGACGATCGGCTACCGCCCCTGCATCTCCCCCCTGCTCGGTCAAGAAGGACAGAAATTTGTTCCACGCCGCTCCGCTTGCCACACTTTGCCTTAAAACTTCCTTCCCTCCCCCTGCATTGGGTACGGCGTCACCAGCCACAAGCATCCAAGCCCCCAGTTCGAGGCTGACCTTCATTAAATCTTCTGGGCCTTTACCCTGCAGCGCGTCGGCTGCTTCAAGGATCTCCAGGCTATTTCCGACGGCGCGCCCCAGCGGTTGATTCATATTACTCAATACCGCAATCGTCCGTCGTCCCAGCGCTTTCCCGATATTCGCCATTGTCTTCGCCAGCAACCGTGCCTCCTCCACGGTCTTCATAAAGGCACCTGAGCCGTACTTGACATCTAAGACGATCCCCTGCGCTCCTGCGGCTATTTTCTTGCTCATCACCGAAGAGGCAATCAGCGGAATGGAACTGACAGTCGCCGTTACATCACGCAGAGCATAAAGCAACTTATCGGCAGGGACAAGGTTTCCCGTCTGAGCGATAACAGACAAACCAATTTTCTTCACTTGAGCCAAAAACTCTTCCTGCGTAAGCTCCGCCCGGAAACCGGGCACCGCGCTGAGTTTATCGATTGTCCCTCCCGTATGGCCAAGCCCTCGCCCGGACATTTTCGCCATAGGCACGCCGCAGGCTGCAACCATCGGTCCGAGCAGCAAGGTCGTCTTGTCCCCCACCCCTCCGGTACTGTGTTTATCCACAGACCGTCTCCCCAGGGCGGAAAGATCCAGTTGATCCCCGCTTTGGGCCATGGCCAGCGTCAGTTCGGTCGTTTCTTCGAGTGACATCCCCCGAAAATAGACGGCCATAGCCCAGGCAGACATTTGATAATCCGGGATATCTCCCGAGACATAGCTTTTAATAATAAAGTTGATTTCCGACTTGGAAAGAGATTCCCCATCCCGTTTCTTTTCAATCAAGTCGATCATACGCATCCGAAATCACTCTTTTCTTTCATATGCCTAAAGCACCTTGACCAGCGCCTGAACAAAGTGCACAAATTGTTTTTCAATTCGTCCCGCCGTTTCCATGACTTCTACATGACTGAGTTTTTGTTTCAAAATACCAGCCGCCATATTTGTCACACAGGAGATGCCCAGGACTCGCATTCCTCCATGGTTGGCTGCCAGCACTTCCGGTACGGTACTCATGCCGACCATATCAGCGCCAATCGTACGTAAAAAACGTATTTCTGCAGGAGTTTCATAGTTGGGACCGCTCAGAGCCGCATAAACCCCTTCCTGAAGATTTATCCCCAATTCTCTGGCGATCACTAAGGCCTTTTGCCGCCAATCCCAATTATACGCTTCGCTTAGGTCCGGAAAACGTGGGCCTAAACTCGACAAATTTGCACCCCGCAACGGATTGACTCCCATCAGGTTGAGATGATCCTTAATGAGAATCAGGTCCCCCGGCTGAAAGGCAGGATTTATCCCCCCGGCGGCATTCGTGACAACAAGGCCGCTCACTCCCAGGACTTGCATGACCCGAACAGGGAAGATCACTTCGTGCATCGTGTACCCTTCGTAATAGTGAAAGCGTCCTTGCATAACCACGACCCGACGACCATCAACGTTACCAAAGACCAATTGTCCGGCATGCCCTTCAACAGTCGAAGCAGGGAAGTGCGGAATGTCTTTGTAGGCTATCACCTGTTTTTCCAGAAGATGATCGGCAAAAGCGCCTAACCCTGAACCCAGGATCACACCGAGTTCCGGCAGTCCAGTGACACTCTCCATAAGATATTTACGCACTTCCTCCAGTTTAACGCTATATCCCTTTTTCGAAATCATTTTATCATCCTCCTCCTTTAGTCAACGGGTATAGGAAACTTACTTCATCTGAAGCTAGTTGAACTTAGCCAGGGACTAAGCGCCACTCATCTTTCACTTAAACTCAAAATTTAGTGGCGCTTAGTCAACGGGTAAAAACTTGTCCCTTTAGATATCATCTCGGTCTCCAGGTATTCAGCCACTGTTGCCCCGATATCCGCGAAGGTGGCTCTGACTCCCAGATTAATCCCTTTTTTCAGATTTGGACCGCGCACCAGTAACGGAACATATTCCCGGGTATGATCCGTCCCGGGCTGGGTAGGATCACATCCATGATCAGCCGTAATAATGAGCATATCCTCTGAGCGCAGAGCAGCATAGATTTCCGGCAAGCGTTGGTCAAAGGCCTCTAAAGCCCGTGCATATCCTTCCACATCATTGCGGTGTCCATATAACATATCGAAGTCCACAAGGTTGGTCATGATCAGACCGGATTTTACCTTAGCCATGTATTCTAAAGTCTTCTGAACGCCTTCCATGTTTCCCTTTGTGGTCGCAAAGTCGGTTATTCCTTTCCCAGCATAAATATCATAGATTTTCCCCACGCCGCAAACCTCAAGACCTCGTTCCTGCACATATTCCATTAAAATTTTGTGGGGAGGCTCCAGCGCAAAATCATGCCGGTTTGGGGTTCGATAAAACTGTCCGTCAACACCTAGAAATGGCCGCGCAATGACTCTTCCAACTTGCAGCTCACCCTTAAGCATTACCCGGGCAAGCTGACAGATCCGCATCAATTCCGCCAGAGGAATAACTCCTTCATGGGCTGCCACCTGGAAAACAGAGTCCGCCGAAGTATAGACAATGGGTTTCCCTGTCCGGACATGTTCTTCGCCGAGACGCTGGATAATTTCTGTTCCCGAGGCGGCAACATTCCCAAGTACCCTTCGCCCAATCGCTGACTCATAGCGTTCAATAAACTCTGTAGGAAAACCATGTGGAAAGGTCGGAAACGCTCTCTCCAAAATTACCCCCGCCATCTCCCAATGTCCAGTCGTCGTATCCTTACCGGCGGACCGTTCCGCCATTTTCCCAAAACTGCCTTCCGGGTTGGCATTTTCCGGAACTCCAGTAAGCGAGTCAATATTCCCCAGACCAAGTTTTGCAAGCTGAGGAAGATGGAGTCCCCCCCGGAGACGGGCGATATTTCCTAATGTATTGCTCCCCCGGTCTCCATATGCTTCGGCATCAGGCATTTCTCCAATTCCGACACTATCTAAAACAATGATTATAATTCGCCGTGCCATGTTTTCCCTCTCCCTCCCTATCCATAGGGCTTACTCCGCCCGTGGGTGCGACTTCCTAAAGACATCCAGCAAACGTGTCCGTGTTAAATGCGTATAAATTTGCGTCGTCGAGATATCCACATGTCCCAGCATTTCCTGCACGGAACGCAGGTCGGCCCCATGATCCAGCAGATGAGTGGCAAAACTGTGCCGAAACATGTGGGGGGAAATTGTTCGCTCGACATTATGAGTTTTTCCCCATTTTTTCAAAATGTACACTATCCCCTGGCGGGTGAGAGGGCGGCCGTGAACATTCAAAAATAGAATATCGCTTTCCCGCTTCCCGCACAAACGCCGGCGCAAGGAATTTAAGTAAGCCTTCACAGCCCGAACAGCCGGGTCACCTAAGGGGATAATCCGTTCCTTATTTCCCTTGCCCAGGCAGCGAACATATCCGACATCCAACGAGACATCGGACAAACGTAACCCGACCAATTCAGAAACACGGAGACCGCTGCTATAAAGCACCTCCAGCATCGCCAAATCTCGCAGGGCAAGATCGGATTTCTCCCCTGCCCGTAACAGTTTATCCATTGTTGCTTCCGACAACACCTTCGGAAGTGCTTGATTTAGCTTGGGGGTCACTAAATAAGTACTGGGATTGTCATTCCTTCTCCCTTCATCCAACAGGAACGCAAAGAATCCTCGTAAAGTCGCATTGCAACGAGCAATACTGCGCGGTGATTTTCCGTTATCTCTCCATTGAAGAAGGAATAAAAATAGATCATTGGCTTCACAGCCGGTAAAATCTGTCCCCCGCTGTGTAAGGAAGATGATTAGTTGACGCAGATCCCGCTCATAAGCCTGACGTGTATTCTCTGACAGCCCCCGTTCAACATGCAGATAAATCATATACTGCTTCAGTAGTTGTTCCTTGGAGGTCACTTTATCCACTCCTTTCCTAGGAACGTTCTACACGGCAAAGGGATTTTCCTTTCCAACTGTTTTCCCTGCAAAAATTATCGTTCTTTCTGAGCATTCGGGAACAACTGAATGACAAACTTGCTCCACCCCGGTGTTTCAACACGCAGTGGGTTTCCGATTGGTCTTTGCTCATTATGTAAGTGTGAAGACATCCAAATGTTAAACACCGCAGCTACCTTTGGTAAGAGTACGGCTAGAATTATTAGGAGTATTAATATCCTTCCCAGGTAAAGGAAAAAAGCACTCCAGCGTTTTGTCGGCAATGCACTCCCCCCTATCCCTAAAACCTATGCATCACCGGATTGTCCTTATCCTGGAAAAATGAAAGGACGATTGAAACAAAAGTGGAACCCGTTTTAAACGGATTCCACTCAAATACATTAGCCACGAGCTGCTGGAACCTAAACTTAGAGTACTTCCTCCAGTGGCGTATACTCCATGTTTAGCGCTTCGGCGACTGCCTGATAGGTTAACTTACCGTTAACGACGTTAACTCCTTTACGAAGCGAACGATTTTTCTGGATCGCTTTAAAATAACCACTATTTGCTATCTCCAGCACATACTCCAGCGTTACATTGGTTAGGGCATAGGTCGACGTCCGGGCAACTGCTCCGGCTATATTGGCGACGCTGTAATGGATAATCCCATATTTAACATAAGTGGGATTACTATGGGTTGTCACCCGGTCAGTAGTTGCTATATTACCGCCTTGGTCGATGGCAACATCGACGATGACACTTCCAGGCGTCATTGTCTTCACCATTTCTTCCGTAACCAAACGAGGCGCTCGGGCGCCAGGGATCAGTACGGCCCCCACAAGCAAATCCGCTTTAGCTACACTCCTCGCAATATTATAGGGATTGGACATCAATGTTCTTACCCGGCCATTAAAGACCTCATCAAGCTCCCTTAACCGCTGGGCGTTCTTTTCGATAATTGTTGCTCCTGCGCCCAGGCCAATAGCCATCCTGGCCGCATTTGTACCCACTATTCCGCCACCGATAATGGTTATATTTGCGGGAGTTACTCCAGGGACTCCGCCCAGCAAAATCCCTCTTCCCCCATTGGGTTTTTCAAGTAATTGTGCTCCGATTTGAATAGCCATTCTCCCGGCAACCTCACTCATCGGAATAAGCAAAGGCAATGAACCATTATCTAATTGGATGGTTTCGTAGGCAATCGCCACCACTTCTTTTTCCATGAGGACTTTGGTTAATTCCGGTTCATTCGCCAAATGCAAAAAGGTTAACAGAATTTGTTGGGGTTTAAAATATGCGTATTCGGTGGCAAGGGGTTCTTTGACCTTTATGATCATGTCGGCGTTCCAAACTTCTTCAACAGAGTCCAGGATCATTGCACCCGCTCCGCTATACTCCTGATCGCTGATTCCACAACCTTCACCTGCGGATTTTTCCACACCAACTTGATGCCCATTCAAAGTTAAAGCATGGACCCCTGCAGGGGTAATTGCTACCCGACTTTCATTGTTTTTAATCTCTTTTGGTATTCCAATCAGCATAAAACTACCTCCGTCATAATCATTAACCCTCATCTGTTTATTATAAGCATGTATTATGCTATACGCAAGCTTAAGAGGTTTGATGCCTCAATTGTCCGCAATATAAGACCTATACGGCTTCCCAATAAGCACTCCCACTTGTATTATTATATTCCAAAAAAGCGAACTCCAAGTATTGAAAAATATCCTTGCACGACGCCGACAGCAACTGCTCCTACAGTAACAAAAGTTGCTGCAGCCGTATAATATAGAAATTCTCTGCGCAGTGATTCCCCTCTCGCCTTACCTCGAAGTAACAGAAACGAAAAAATAGTGGCAAGTCCTGCTCCGAGAAGCAGCAATGGAATAGCCAATAAGGCGGGTATAAGAACGGTAATTAGAATCAAGCCGAGCCCAAACGTCCCTTTAACCCCAATGATAAAACTGACGGTAAATCCAAGGATAAATCCCCGGGTAAAGACAATGATATATATTAAAGGGGCCCCAATGATCGTGAGTCCTAAAATCCAAATTCCGGCCATCATTATAAACATGTCCCTGGCAAGCGCACTCAAGAAAACCGGATCAAGAGTTTTCGGTTGACTTTGTAAAAGTGTATCCAGGAATTTCCCCAATTGGGAGGTTTCAGATACCTCTAAGGCGCCAACTCCGACCGCTCCAAACACCACACCTGCAAGATAGACACTTGAGAGCGTAAGATAAATGACACAATATTGACGAATGTGTTCGCCAAGTTTTTTCCACATCTTGAACATCCCCCCCCATACATCCTATGAAATTTTATTCCATGAACTGGGAAAGTATGCCCTCAACTCTACCGAATACACCCATCCTCTTCCGCCTTTGGTTCAACATGTCGTGCTTTATTATAATCTGTAAAAATCAGCCGATTCGACCCTTAACAAGTAAAATCCCGAGTATAGTTTTAGCGTCCTTAAACTCGTTCTGTTGGGCCTTTTGTACAGCCTCAGCCCAGGGGATTCTTTCCACCTCAATAAATTCGTCGTCATCCGGAGTCAGCGGATCCCAGACCAAATCCCGAGCCAGAAAAAGGTGCAGCACTTCATCTGTAAAACCTGGCGAGGTATAATAGGTACTGATATGTTCCATCGTCCCTCGGTAACCGGTTTCTTCACGGAGTTCTCTTACCGCACAGTCCAGAGGGGGTTCCTGTGGGTCGAGTTTTCCTGCTGGGATTTCCAAAATTTTTTGAGTAATAGCATAACGGTATTGCCGAACCAGGAGCACCTGTTGATCCTTCAAGGCTACGATCGCAACCGCTCCCGGATGCCTAACGACTTCGCGAGACGTTTGAAGTCCATTTGCCAAGTGAACCGTATCACGTTCCACACGGAGCATTCGCCCCTTAAATAGTACTTCTCCCCCGATGCGTTCCTCTTGTTGGTTTTGCTCTTCCAAAGTGTATCCTCCTTTAGGAATGAGTAAAGCGCTTTTGCTAATGTCTTTCTATCATATCGTAGCTAAACCATAGTTACGCCACTTTTCCCGCAGCTTGGGCTTTTCAATCTTTCCGGTCGGGTTTCTGGGCACCTTGTCAAAAATAACCTTTTTAGGCCTTTTATATCTCGGCAAAGCATTGCAGAACTGAAGCAGATTTTCCTCCGTGATATTTCGCCCGGCTTTCAATTCGACAATGGCTAATGAAATTTCCCCGAGACGCTTATCAGGTATTCCAATAACCGCAACATCCTTTACATCTTCATGAGCCTGAAGAAAGTTTTCAACTTCTACCGGATAAATATTTTCTCCTCCGGAAATAATGACGTCCTTTTTACGGTCTACCAGGTAGATAAATCCATCTTGATCCCGGTATCCGATATCCCCTGTGTAAAGCCATCCGTCCCTCAATGCTTTACCAGTTGCTTCCGGATTATTATAATAACCCTTCATAACTCCGGGACCTTTGACAATAACTTCTCCCTTCTCTCCGTACTGCAAGGGAACTCCACTGTCATCGACTATCTTCACTTCCCAGCCGAAACCCGGGATTCCAATGGCCCCAACCTTGTAAATGTTCTCAATTCCAAGGTGGACACAACCTGGACCGGTTGATTCACTTAACCCGTAATTGGTATCGTACAACTGATTGGGAAAAAACTTTTTCCACTGGATGATCAGGCTGGGCGGAACAGGTTGGGCACCAATATGCATCAAGCGCCATTGCTCCAGGCGATAATCGTTTAAGTCAACCTTCCCGCTCTCGATCGCGTCCAGGATATCCTGTGCCCAAGGGACAAGCAGCCACACTATTGTAGACTTTTCTTCAGATACAGCTTTGAGGATCCATTCCGGTTTCACCCCACGGAGTAGCGTGGCTCTGGAACCGACAAGCAGGCTCCCGAACCAATGCATTTTAGCTCCGGTATGATACAAGGGCGGAATACAAAGAAAATTGTCTTCATGATTTTGCTTGTGATGTACGTTTTCCGTGATGCAGGCCGAATATAAATTGGCGTGGGTTAGCATAATGGGTTTCGGAACCCCCGTTGTCCCGGAAGTAAAATATAACCCCGCCTCATCTTGTTCGATAATATTAATGTTGGGACAATCGGCAGGAAATTCCTCCAAGAGTTTGAAATAATCCTCCGTCTTATCCGGACAGCAGCCGCCAACAAAAATAATACTCTGCAAAGATTCCAGTGTGGATTGGATTTTGCTCATTCTCTCCAGGAACTCCGGCCCATAAACCAGCACTTTTGTCTGAACAGTTTCAAGGCATTTTGCAATTTCCTCCGCTGTGAATCGAAAGTTTAAAGGGACTACCACAGCTCCGGTTTTCAAAATACCGAAATAGATTGGCAGCCATTCAAGACAGTTCATCATCAGCAAGGCAACTTTATCACCTTTTCGGATATTTCGGGACAACAGGAAATTGGCAAACCTGTTTGTCATACTTTCGAATTCAAGCCATGTTATTTCTCTTCGAGAGTTTAAAGCCGGTTCAAGTTCGATAAGACTGGTCTCACAAGGGTATTTTTGTGAATTTAGCTTAAGTAATTCCATTATAGTCATATAAAAACAACCTCGATTCTGCCATTCTGCTCAATATAAGATTAAATTGATAAAATAAAGATAAGGCTCAAAAGCCTTACAATCCCTCGCACCAAATTTTTGTTATTATTCTGTCGAACTAGTGAAAGGCTAAAAAGTACCATACTGAATATTTTTTACATTTCTTGCGAATATTATAAATAAGGTACCCAAACTGGGAGGGGTTTTATCTTAATGAAACCAATAGAACATAATACTGAATCAATTAGGCTGACATCGTCTGAAATAGGGCATCTTTGGAATACTTATATGCTGGAGTCAACGGTACATCATATGTTCTCCTATTTTTTACAACATGTCGCAGACGTAAACATTAAAGAAATACTTGAGATATGTGTATATACGACAAATGATAGTCTTGGCTTATTAGAAAATACCTTTAAAAAAGCTGGCCTGCATACCACCAGGGGGACAATTTCGGAGGACGTATGCTTGACGGCCCCACGTTTATTTTCAGATATCTTCTATATACTTTATCTAAACTGTATGGCTCAATTTGCTTTAACGACATTTAGTACTGCATATTCCCAAAGCTCCAGAGACGATATAAGACAAATCTTTAAAGATTATCTTAATAAACTAATCCTCGTGAATCAACTGGTCACAGAATTGATGCTGAAAAAAGGCTTCTACGTTAGAACTCCTTCTGTGCCGACAAGACCCGAAATGGATATTGTTACGAAGGAAAGTTTTCTAACATGTTCCCTTGGTTTGACCGAAGAGGAATATTAGGTATAGGTCCTTGGACAGGATTAATCGTCTATAGTCTAAACTTTATTCACGCAGCCTTAATCTACGTTTATCAAGTATGGCTGGATGGTGTATATGAACGCAAAAAGTAAACGAATTATATTTATTATCGTGCACTTTTATGTGCACTATTTTAAATACCATTTCTTGGGGTATTTTACAATTTACAGTTCCCTCCCGTATAAACTGGCTCTCAATATCCGAAAGCCACGGCTACTTGGCCGGCATGGCCTCTGGTACGTCCCAGGTAAGCGTGTTGGACTCTTTCATCATTGACAAGCTCGCTGGGCTTGCCGCTAATTACCACCTGTCCCCGCTCGATAACGATGGCTCTGTCGGCGACTCTGAAAGCTGCAGCGGCGTTTTGTTCTACAAGGATTATCGTCGTACCGTCTTCTCTCAATTCTCTCAGAGCCGCCATAATCTCGGCGACTACCATCGGCGCGAGTCCTATGGAGGGCTCATCCAGCATGAGCAGTTTCGGCTTGGCCATCAGGCCCCGCCCTATGGCCAGCATCTGCTGCAGGCCGCCGCTTAAGATCCCGGCTGTTTGCATCTCCTTGCCCTGCAGGGCAGGGAATATTCGCAAGACCCTTTCCATATCTTCACTCAGTTTATCTTTATCTTTAAGATAACGGTGGAACGCGCCCAAGAGCAGATTATCCCGAACGGTAAGCGCATTGAATATCTGCCGGTGCTCCGGCACCAGAATCAAACCCTGCTTCACAATATATCCCGGGGACTGGCGAGTGATCGGTTTGCCCTTAAATAATATTTCACCGGTTTTCGCAGGGTATATGCCGGACAGCGCGCCCAGAAGAGTACTTTTTCCGGCGCCATTGGCTCCCAGCACAGCAACGATCTCGCCCTCTCTGGCCTGAAAGGTCACCCCGCGCAGGGCCTGTACATGTCCGTGAAACACTTTAAGACCATTTACATCCAGCATATTCATCCTGATCATCCTCCCCAAGATAAGCTTTCTTTACTTCATCGTTCCTCTGAATCTCTTCCGGAGTCCCTTCAGCGATTGCCGTACCGAAATTCAAAACCAGAATCCGGTCGGCTACATCCATCACTGTTTCCATGTCATGCTCCACCAGGACTAAGGTAAAGCCTTTCTCTTTTAATTTTTTTAAAAAGTTGGCCAGCTGTTTCGTCTCGCCGGCGTTAAGCCCGGCGGCCGGTTCATCCAGAAAGACCAGTTCAGGGGAACCTGAAAGCACCCTGGCAATCTCCAGCAGCCGTTGCTTACCAAAGGGCAGTGCCGACGCGGGAGTATTGATATCTTTTCCGAGTCCCAGTTCTTCGATGACTTCCAGCGATTTTTTCCGGACCTGCTCCTCTTCCCCGGCTACTCCTGGCAGACGCAGCAGCGATTGGATAAAACCTTTCCTGCCGCTGAGATAAGCGCCGACCATGACGTTTTCCAACGCTGAAAGGCTGTTGAAAAGCTGAAGATTCTGAAATGTACGCGCGATGCCCAGATTTCTGATTTGAAAAGGCTTCAACCCGCTGAGGCGTTGACCTTTGAATGTAGCTTCACCTTCGTCCGGAGGGAGCATGCCCGTGAGAAGGTTGAAAACCGTGGTTTTCCCCGCGCCGTTGGGCCCGATAAGCGCAAAGATCTCACCCTTATTAATCTTAAAATTGATGTGTTCGACAGCCATTACGCCGCCGAAATGCTTGGTCAGTCCGCCTACTTCAAGAAACATGGTGCTCCCTCCGCCTAGATATGATCAAATTTTCGTGTTTTCTCCCGCTTCATCTAAATCGGTTTTCTTCCGCCATCCGCTGCTTAAACCCTCCGGTTTAAAAATCATTGCCAGGACAAGGATCAGTCCGAAAAATATGATCTGATATTCCCCACCCGCCTGAGGGATAACAAGAGGAACCAACCACCTGAGCACTTCGCCCAGGGCCACCACCAAAACCACGCCGAGAACAGGGCCCCAAATGGTGCCCAGTCCTCCGATAACCGCCATCAGTACGAACTGGATCGACATGTTGAAGTTAAAGGGAGCAGGGCTGATGAAGGTAATGTAATAGGCATAGATTCCTCCGCCCAGACCCGCAAGAAAAGCGCTGAACACAAAGGCCTGTAATTTCAAAGCGGCGGTATTGATTCCGTTCGCCTCGGCGGCTACTTCACTGTCCCGGATAGCCCGCAGCGTGCGGCCGATCCTGGAACGGTCAAGGTTGCGCACGCCCAGGAACACCAGCAGCACAACCACACAGATGAGGTAATAAAATTTGATATCCCGGTTGAAAACAAAACCACCGATATTCAGGTAAGGAATACCTGTCAGTCCGGAAGGGCCGCCGGTCAGTTCTCCGCCCTCGTTGAAAAAGATGTTGATCAGGATTCCGAACGCCAACGTTGCCAGGGCCAGGTAGTGCTCTTTGAGCTTCAAAGTGGGCTTGCCTATAACAACTCCCACCAGCGAGGAAAGGACGATCGCTGCCAGAAGGGCAGAAATAGTTCCCCAGTGATAGCGGGTTGTTAAAATAGCCACCGCATAAGCGCCGATGCCGAAAAAAGCTGCCTGCCCAAAAGACACTTGCCCGGCGTATCCCATGAGGATGCCAAGCCCCTCCACCACTAGAGTATATATGCCTATGACAATAATAATACTGAGCAGATAGTTGCTTTTCAGCAAAAACGGCAACACCAAGAAACATACGGTTACCGCTGCAACGAGTAAATATTTCGTTAAGCTACCCCTATGCACTACACTTTCCTCCCAGAAACAACGCCGATAATTCCCTGCGGTCTAAATAAAAGGACAATAATCAAAACAATCATGGCTATGGCGTCTTTAAATCCGGAAGAAATCAGACCAGCCCCGAAAATTTCAAGAACACCAAGCAGGAGTCCGCCGATAATGGCACCCCCGACATTGTTTATTCCTCCGATAATTGCCGCTACAAAACCTTTCAGCCCGAGGGTGAAGCCCATATCATAGGTAGCCAGCGTAATCGGGGTTATAAATACGCCCGCGGCGGCGCCCAGTGCCCCACTAATGACAAAAGCCATCAAGGACAGGATATATGGGTTGATACCCATTAGTTTCGCCGCAAGACGGTTGATGACACATGCTCTGACAACCTTTCCCCAGTAAGTCTTTTCCATGAAAACGAACAAACCGGTAACAGTTACTATTAGAAGTCCAAAAATCCAAATGCTCTGGGTGTTTACGGCGGCGCCCCACACCATCAAAGGACCCCCCTGCGTGAAGGCCGGCAGGGAGTAAGGGTTCGTCCCCCAAATTAAAAGCGCAAGGCCGCGGAGCATTATTGACAGGCCGATGGTGACGATAATCAAAGTTATGCTTGAGCCGTTACGTATCGGGTTAATCGCCAATCTCTCCACCAAGCCGCCAACAAGCGCGGTTATAATCACTGAAAGGCAGAACGCCGCAGGAAGGGAAAAACCCGCTGCAGAAAAGGTGCAGGCGGAAAGTGCGCCCAAGGCGACAAACTCGCCTTGGGCCATGTTCAGAATGCCGGTAATATTATAGGTTGTCACCAGGGCAAGTGCAATCAGGGCATATATGCTCCCGAGCGTCAAGCCGGAAAAAAGAAACTGTAAATACAGGTCGTTAATGTGCACTATTACACCGCCTTGAAGCTATTTAATCAAAGTCCACTTGCCATCTTTAACCATTACCATGACCATGCAGTCGTCCGCCAGCCCGTTATGATCCTTATCGGACATATTGAACACACCGGAGATGCCTACAAAGTTCTTGGTTTGTTCCAATGCATCCCTTACTTTTGCCCGGTCAGTGCCGGCTTCTTTGATCGCGTTAACCATCATATTGAAAGCGTCCCAGGCATGACCACCGAAAGTGCTCGGAGGGGTATTAAATTTGGCGGTATAGTCTTTTGTATATGACACGAGAACCTGCTTCTGCGGGTCATTGTCAGGAAGTTGATCAGCCACAACGATTTTGCCTACGGGGAATTCAATACCGTTGGCTGCGCTGCCGGCCACATCAAGGAAGTTTTGGTTGGCAATACCGTGGCTGTGAATCATGGGTATGTTCATAGCCAGTTGACGGTAATTACTGGTTACAATCGCAGCGGAAGGAGGAATCGCCCACACCATAACTGCCTGGGCGTCGCTGCTTTTAATTTTGGCCAGTTGGGCGGACATTTCCTTGTCGGTTGCTTCAAACTTATCCTGCAGGACAACACTCATACCGTTATCCGCCGCGGCTTTGACCAAGGCTTTTTGTCCCCCATCACCGTAAGCGTTGTTCATGGAAAGGATGGCGATTTTCTGGATGCCTTTGGATTTTGCATATTTAATCATCCCTCCGGCTACGGTCGCGTCACTCTGAGCCATTTTAAAAACCCACTTGCGATCGCTTACCGGCTCGACAATTTTGCTGTTGGTAGCCAGCGAGATCAGAGGGACACCTTCCTTCTGCACCGTATCAACCATGGCCAGTGACGTGCCACTGGCGCTTGAGCCGATGATACCCACTACTTTTTCCTGGTTGATTAATTTCTTGACCGCCAGAACGCCTTCTGTCTCTTCGCTTTTATTATCAAGGACGATCAATTTAACCTGACGCCCATTGATTCCGCCTTTAGCGTTTAACTGGTCTGTCAGCATCTGCAGGGTGTCTCTTTCCGGAATACCGAGGGAAGAAGACGGACCGCTGATATCCAGCACCGCGCCGATGTTGATCGGGTCACCTTCTTTAGATGTGGGACTCTGTGACGAACAGCCAGCGGCAAAGATCAAGGTTAATAATGCCAACACACTAATTAATGAGATCGTTATCCTTTTAGTCATTTTATTAGCCTCCGTTTGATAAAATTAAACAAATAAAAAAACACCTCGAATGAGAGTGCCCAGATCGACAACTTCATTCTACCAATCTACCCGTTCTACTATTTTAACCATATTACCACCTGCCTTTGATCCCTAAAGAGAAAGAGGTCAAGAAACTACTAATTCTACACCATAGTTTTATCATAATTTCAGAATAGATTCAATAGGTTAAATTTCACCTGAAGGGGCATCAAAGGAGGGTGCTATATTCTTTTGGCACCCTTTTGGCACCCGAAAGCAAAAGGCACTGAAAAAGTCTGTTTATCCGGGCAGGATAAGCAGACTTTTTAACACACTAATCCTGGATAGCGTGATATCCTGCATTAAATGCTTCGACATTTACTTCAAGCAGCTTTTCCGGAACAATTTCCTTTAATGCTTCATCCCAAATTTGCTTTTCTATGGCTGTTTTGGCAGCCATCAGACCCAGTAAAACTATATTTACAACTTTGATGTTTCCACACTGTAAGGCTATCTTTAAGGCATCTAACGTAAAAACGTTTTTGTATTTTTGACTCAACGTCCTAACTATCTCTGAGGGATACTTAGCTTTACCTACTATTACCGGCATAGGATCAATTTTTTGACTATTAATAATAATCATGCCCTCATCCTTCACATAGTCAGCCCATCTTAATGCTTCAAGCTCTTCAAAAGCAAGGAGGATATCCGCTTCATGTTTTTCTATCAAAGGTGAATGAATCTTCCGGCCAAATTTAACATATGTTACAACACTACCGCCTCTCTGAGCCATGCCATGTACTTCAGAAAGCTTGACAGCATAATCTTTTTTTAAGGCAACGGCTCCTAATATCCTGCTAGCCAGCAGCGTCCCCTGTCCGCCTACGCCTACAATCATAATATTTAAATTATCCATTAAGCGCACCTGCCTTTTCTGCACTATCCGACGTTTCAAATGCATTGAAACTGCATACTTTCGTACATAATCGGCATCCGACACACAGCGCTTCATTTACTTCAATAAAATCTCCCTTATCAGCAAGAGCAGGACAACCGATAGCCAAACATTTCCGGCATTTTTTACACTTTTCCATATCTATCTTTAATGCCCCGGCATGTTTAACATTCTTTAACAGAGCGCATGGTCTTTGGGAGATAATTACAGAAGGTTCTGGCGACGCGATTTCTTCTTTGACAATCTTCTTTAATTCTTGAATATCGAACGGATCAGCAACCCTTACTCTATCGACTCCAATTGCCCTGGCAAGTTTTACTAAATCAACCTGCCTGGTAACTTCACCCTTAATTGTTAAACCGGTTGTGGGATTGTCTTGATGACCTGTCATACCTGTTGTTGAATTATCCGGAATTATTACAGTTGAATTACCTTTATTATAAACAACATCAATCAACCCGGTTATTCCAGAGTGGATGAATGTTGAGTCTCCAAGGATCGCTACTGTCTTTTTCGCAAACTCCGCCCCCCTTGCTTTTTCCATCCCAAGTGCATTACCGATGCTGGCGCCCATACAGATAACGGAATTCAGGGATTCAGTAGGCGGCTGTGCTCCAAGTGTATAACAACCTATATCACCGATCACATTCAGTTTAAGTTTGCTCAGAACATAATGCAGGCCTCTATGCGGACATCCCGGACACATTACAGGCGGTCTTAGGGGTATGTTTTCCATCAGCGGTTCATTTACTTCCTGCTTAACTCCGAGCAGCTTTTCTTTGATTAATTGAGCGGTCAGTTCACCAATAACAGGAAGAAATTCTTTTCCGATAACTTTGATCCCATTTTTTTTGATTTCGTTCTCCAAAAATGGTTCCAATTCTTCAACGACATAAAGTGTTTCAACTTCAGAGGCAAACCTGGCAATAAGTTGTTCCGGCAGAGGATATACCATCCCGATTTTCAAATAGGAAACATCACCAAAAGCTTCTTTGGCATATTGATATGCTATCCCACTGGTAATCACACCTATTTTTTTGCTTCCCCATTCTATAGTGTTTAAATTAGCTGTCTCTGCGTACTCCTGTAAGGCAAGCATTCTTTTTTCTACTTCAACATGTCTTCTTCTGGCCATTGCAGGCATCATTACATATTTATTAATGTCCTTGGTATAATATTTAAGCTGATAATCTACCCTCTCTCCTGTTTCAACGGCACTCTGAGAGTGTGAAATCCTTGTCGATAGTCTGACTATCACAGGGCAATCGAAGCTCTCGCTTATCTCGAAAGCTTGTTTGACGTAATCCAAACATTCCTGACTGTCGGAAGGTTCAAGCATCGGAACCTTTGCTGCCCGGGCATAGTGCCTGCTGTCCTGTTCATTTTGCGAGCTGTGCATTCCCGGATCATCGGCTATCATCAAGACCAAGCCGCCGTTTATTCCGGTATAGGATACTGTAAACAAAGGATCCGCCGCGACATTCAAGCCAACATGCTTCATTGCACAGATTGCTCTGGCTCCGGCAAAAGCGGCTCCGATTGCCACTTCCAGGGCAACTTTCTCATTAGGTGACCATTCTGCATAGATATTATTATATTTGGCAATGGATTCGGTTATTTCCGTACTTGGTGTCCCCGGATATGCCGCAGCTACTGTAACCCCTGCCTCATAAGCTCCTCGAGCTGCAGCTTCATTACCGCTCATCAACCGTTTCATCTATAATCCCCCATTCAATCCTTGGAACTACATCACCCTATTCTAAACTTTAATCGACTATATGTAAACTAATATTTAGCTATTCGGCATAAATCACTTTACAATCCCGGCTTCAAATTGGGGATAATCTTATAACAAAAACACCTCCAAGTTTATTCAACATAGAGATGTATGCAATCTGTTTTCAAAACCCTGTATCCCTTGTTATAAGCCAATTCTTATTCCATCATCGACATCCGCAATTTATCAGCGACCATCGCCACAAATTCCGAATTTGTTGGTTTACCACGATCAACGTTAATGGTGTAGCCAAAATAACGATTCATAAAATCTACGTTTCCCCGATCCCAAGCCAACTCTATAGCATGACGAATTGCGCGTTCGACACGACTTGGGGTGGTTTTATATTTACCTGCGATCATCGGATAAAGCTCTTTGGTTACAGCTCCAAGCAGCGATACATCCTGAACCACGCAAACGATAGCATCCCGTAAATACTGGTATCCTTTGACATGCGCCGGTACCCCCATCTGATGGATCATTCGCGTGACTTCAACTTCATAATTCTTCGTCGTCGGCGGCAAAATCCCATTTGAGATTTGTGTATATAACATCCTGTTTGACCCCGCATTTGTTTGTTGAGCTCCACTGAGTGACTCCGAAAAATCATCATGTAATTGGCGAATTCGCTTACCTAATGTTTCCAAATCAAAAGGTTTCAATATGTAGTAATTCGCTCCGAGTTTTACGGCACGTTGGGTCATTGTTTCCTGTCCAAACGCTGTTAAGATAATGATCTTAGGTCTTTGAACTAAATTTTGCAGTTTTTCAAGGACCCCCAAACCATCAAGATGGGGCATAATAATATCTAATAGCACAACATGAGGTTCTTCTCGAGATATTAGTTCCAAAGCCTCATTCCCATGATACGCTACCCCAACTAGGGTCATATCTTCTTGCCGTTCAATAAATTGTTTGACTATCTCGACAAATTCCCGGTTGTCATCTGCCAATAAGACTCTTATAGGCCTTTGCATTTCCTAGAATCCCCCTCATTTTGTACACGTTAAATTTTGCTTTAATTTTAAAATATTAAATGGATGTTCATTTCGACAATAGTTTTCTATACTCCTCCTTTTTAATCATAGAAAAAAGTTAAAATTAAAGAAAGAGCAGTTTTTGTAAAGACTGCTCTTTTCCAAATATAGCTCCAATTTTTATTTCTAAGCCGCTCTGTTTTCGGTCAGTTGACTACTCTCATTGATCATATTTTGGATAAACACCCCATATCCGCGTTGACTATCATTGACAAAAACATGCGTGACCGCTCCGATGATTTTACCGTTTTGAATGATTGGACTTCCACTCATGCCTTGGATAATTCCACCCGTAACCTCCAGTAATCTTGGATCGGTCACTCGCACGATCATATTTTTACTGTCCGTACGATTATGCATCACACGATCAATATTTACCTCAAACTCTTCAACTTTCTCCCCCTGAATCACTGTATAAATCTTAGCAGGACCAACTTTAACCTCAGATTCCCATCCCACCGGAATTGCTTCTTTATAATAGGGATTTACTACTTGGCCGCTTATTGTACCGAAAATACCTGTCATGGTGTTTTTTTCAATTGTCCCTGTAAAAGCCGAATTTGGATCGAAGGAACCGATTTTTTCACCAGGATGACCCCGCTTCCCTTTTTCAATGGCATAAATTGTAGAAGCAACAATTTTACCGTTGAAGACTTCAATTTTCTGATTCGTGTCTGCATCCGTGATTACATGTCCTAGTGCGCCATATTTCTTAGAAACCGGGTCTAAAAAAGAGAGGGTTCCAACCCCTGCTGCTTCGTCCCGAACAAATAAACCCATGCGATACCTACCCGTTTCCACACAATAAATTGGTTTTATAATTTTTTCTAATATCTGGTCTTGATGCTTGTAAAGCACATTTACATTTCCTTTTTGCTCTCCAGCCAGATGAACTGCATTTGACACCTCCTGATCTGTGCGGACCTCCTGGGTGTTAATCTTCAAGAGAATATCTCCTATTTCGATTCCGGCTTCTTTGGCAGGAAATACTTTTCTGCCGGTTATATCGACTACCGGCGCCTGCCCAACCACCATAACACCTTTTGTCTGCAAAGCTACCCCAATGGATTGTCCGCCTGGTATCAATTTTATAGGATTCATTACTTGAACCTCACCGGATTTTAAGGGGAAAATCCCAAAAAGCTTGTAAGACACTTCCAACTTTTCCGACCCTCGAGAATTAGACTTCCCTGATAATACAGTAACAATTGGACTGGATGATACTTTTTCTACCTGAATAACTTTGGACCAAACACCATTTAATTGAATCCCCTCTTTACTGATAAGATAATGATCTGGAAATTTCATCAACCGTTGAACATTTGGATTGAAACTAATGAAGGTACAGAACAAGAGACTGACAAAAATTATAATCCTTCTGTTTTTCACTCTCTTATCATCCTCCACTCTATTTCTCCCCACATCTCTTCCTTATTCCTCCATAAATAGAGTGCCTGTAATAAGTTAAATGAATTCTGATTCTATGTTAAATTAACCAAATTCGTTGCGATTCATCCTGTAAAATAAGTTCCAAATTTTCTAAAACAATACCATAGGGACAGAAAATAAAGATTGCAAAATTATTTTTGCAATCTATAACCATGGGAATCCCTGATTTGATGAATACCATAATCAATTTAACAGATTTTTTATAAGCTTATTTAATGTTAGAGTCGAGCACTCTACTTAAGTTTACCTATGTTGTCCGGAGCGCTGCCATAACTCCTGAGCGTGTTGACGCGTAATTTCTACTTCCCCGCCGCCCAGCATCCGGGCAAGTTCCTCAATACGCTCGAATTCTGACAACGGTTCAACCTGTGTTCTTGTTCTTTCGCCGTTTTCTTCTTTCACAATACCATAATGAACATCTGCAAAGGCGGCTATTTGCGCAGCATGAGTAATACAAAAAACCTGTTTACTTTGAGCAATTTTTGCCAGCTTTTCACCCACTTTATGAATCGTCCTGCCACCAACCCCGCTGTCAACTTCATCAAAGATAAAGGTTCCAACAGACTCTACTTTAGCTAATAAACTTTTTAAGGCTAACATTAAGCGGGACATTTCTCCTCCGGAAGCGACTTTTGCCAAGGGTTTAGGGGGTACTCCGAGATTGGCCGAGAAATAAAATTCTACCATCTCCGCACCACCGCTCGTTGGCTCAGGCTTGGGTACAAAGCGAACTTCAAATCGACTTCTCTCTAAGCCCAAATCTGCAAGTTCAAGGGTTAGCCCACTCTCGATGCGTTCAGCAACTATACGGCGCTTCTGGCTGAGCTGCTCTGAGACTGCTTGATAGGCAAGGAGCGCCATTTTCTTTTCTTTATGGATCGTCTCAAATTGTTCCTGAATATGGGTGATTTGCTCCAACTCTTCAAGCATTTTAAAACGTCTTTCCAAAACGTCACTTAAGGTTGTCCCATATTTACGGAGCCTATTTAACTGAAGTAACCTCTCTTCAATCTGTTCGAGCCTTCCCGGTTCGGACTCGAAATTATCCTTATACACCCTAACTTGGTCAGCCAAATCCTCAACAGCATAATAGATGGCTTCGACTTGATCGATGGCATTAAATTCCTCATCCAGGCGAGCCAACTCTTGGAGGGCTTTGCGAGCTTGACCTAATAGGTCAAAAACTGCGAGCTTCCCTGATGAACCCTCATAAAGTATAGCGTAAGCTTCAGAAACCAAATTCGTTATACGTTCCGCATTGGTTAAGCGTTTCTTTTCCTGGATGAGTTCGGCCTCTTCTCCTGGAAGCGGGTTAATAAGCTCGATTTCCTCAATTTGATAACGCAGGATTTCCTCTTTCTTTTGACGTTCCTCTTCGGAAATAGACAACTCACGTTCTTTGCGGATAATTGCCTGATAGGTTTTCGCCGCTTCATTTACTAAGCTGACGTCGTCTTGAAGCCCCCCCAGCGCATCTAAGAGGTCCCGATGAGTTTCTGGGCGAAAGAGAGACAAATGTTCAATTTGGCCGTGAATATCTACGAGTCCTTCACAGAGTGAACGATAAAGGGTCAGCGGAATTGTCCTCCCCTGAAGACGACAGACATTTTTTCCTGAGACATTCATTTCACGACAGAGAAATAATTGTCCTTCGTCAACGGGATAACCTGCCAATTCAAGCCTCATTACGGATTCTGGAGCAAGATCTTCGAAGACTCCTTCAACCCGCGCCTGCGCTTCCCCATGCCGAATAAGATCAGCACTGGCTCGTCCGCCCAAGAGAACCCCCAGCGCATCAATCAGCATTGATTTTCCTGCGCCGGTTTCTCCCGTGAAAACCGATAATCCCCGGCCAAATTTCAAGCGGACCGCTTCCATGAGGCCGAAATTCTCAACGTTCAACTCAGCAAGCATAATGCCCCCTCCTATCCAAGCAAGCCGGCAAGCCGCTCTAAGACCTCCGAAACAGCTTCTTTCGGCTTGATGACCAAGAGAATCGTGTCATCCCCCGCTACTGTACCGATGATCTCTTCCCAATTGCTATTATCCAGGACCGCTGCCAAAGCATGGGCATTTCCCGGAAGCGTTCGAATGACGACCAGGCTTTCCGTGTCATTAATGGAAACCACGGTTTCGCGCAGTACACGCTTAAGGCGATCCTGCAGGTTCGGCGGATGCACTTCATTAGGAACAGCGTAGCGGTATTCCTCATCTGCACTAGGGACTTTAATTAAACCCATTTCCTTAATATCCCGGGAGACTGTTGCCTGCGTGACGTCAAAGCCGGACAGGTGCAATTTGTCCGCCAGATCTTCCTGGGTACGAATGATCTCCTTGGTAATAATTTCCTGAATTTTCATCTGGCGTCGAGCTTTCATATACTGGCTCCTTTCCCATTAATGCCAACGATCCCTCAATTTCTCGCGTACCACTTGAGGAAAGCTGCGGCTTCCTAACCGAATCAGTTGAGCCTTGATCGGAGCAGTTTTGATAATGACTGTTTCTCCTGAGCAAATCCTGATACTATGCCGCCCATCGAAGGTCACCAGGCATTGCTCCCCGCTTATTAAAATAATTTCAATTTCCTCCAAATCCGAGACAACCACAGGGCGTGCCGACAAGGAATGCGCGGCCAAAGGCGTCAGTAAAATTGCTTGAACATTTGGACTGATGATGGGGCCGCCTGCCGAAAGAGAATAGGCCGTAGAGCCGGTTGGAGTGGCCACTATCAACCCGTCGACCGGATAACTTATGGTGGGTTCCCCCGACAGATTTGCTTGAAGCGTGATTAAGGAGTCGGTGCTCTCTCTGGAAAACGCAACATCATTTAGAACGAGATGCATTTGATCGGCCTCCCCAACCCGCTTAACAACGGCGCTCAACATCAAACGTTCCTGAATTGTATAGTCCTGACGCAGAACCTTTTCTAAGGCACCAAAAACGTCTTCCCGCTCTATCTCACATAAAAAGCCTAGCTGTCCAAGATTAACCCCTAACACGGGGATCCCAAACGATGCTCCTTCGCGAGCTGCTTGAAGAAGCGTTCCATCTCCGCCTAATGAAATAAGAAACTGTGTTCTGCGTTTAATAATATCTTCCCACTCTGTTAAAACGTCCCACCCACGGGCTTCAAACCAAGGTCTGATTTGGAGGCTAAACGTCAAAGCTTCCGGTTTACTCATGTTGAGCCATAAACCAACGACCCTTTCCATTCGTTAATCCGTCTCTTTCTGAGCATTTTGAACCACGCGTTCGAGTTCTAAATGCCAATCTATTCCTGAACCCTTTTGTAACCCCAGCCAAACAAGGTATTCTATATTACCTTCCGGACCACGAATCGGCGAATAATCCACACCCAAAACATGAAAGCCCATATTTTCTGCTTGGCTGAGGACAAACTTCAGAACTTGTTGATGAACTAATTTATCTTTAACGACGCCTTTTTTTCCCACATGTTCACGTCCGGCTTCGAATTGAGGCTTAATTAAAGACAACACCTGCCCGTCTACTTTAAGAATGGCCAGCATGGCTGAGAATATCTTCGTAATTGAGATAAAGGCAACATCTGAAACAATCCAATCCACCTGCTCAGGAAGAGAATATTCATTTAAATAGCGGGCATTCACCCGTTCCATAGAGACAACTCGGGGATCCATACGGAGTTTCCAAGCCAACTGTCCATACCCAACATCCACAGCATAAACTCGCTTCGCCCCGTTTTGCAAAACACAATCTGTAAAACCGCCGGTCGAAGATCCTAGATCCGCAACCACTTTATCCTGAAAAGGGAGCGCAAAGGCTTCAATTGCTTTGGCTAGTTTTAGTCCGCCGCGTGAAACAAACGGCAGGGATTGCCCTTTCAGTTCGATCAAAACATCTTCCGGTAATTCCGTGCCAGGCTTATCCACGCGTTGTCCATCGACAAACACAATTCCCCCCATGATCGTTGCTTTCGCTTTTTCACGGCTGGCTGCTAACCCGTTTTTAACCATTAAAACATCAATGCGTTCTTTTCCTTTTATCACAATATCCCTTCCGTCCCTTCCTTTTGCCCATGAGCAGACTTAACTAGGATCCAGCGACGCGGCGAAACAATTGCAAGCGTTCTGCTGCTTGGACGATCCCCTTGACCGATAAGCCGTGAACGGCATGAAGTTGGGAAATTGATCCCTGATCCACGAAGCCGTCATACCCTAGGCGTTCAAGTGCTACGCCAGCAATTCCTTCCTCTTCCAGAAGTTCTAAAATAGCGCTTCCCATGCCACCCTTGAGGATATGGTCTTCGATCGTGATAATTTTTTTGGTTAACCGTGCATAGTGGGACAGAAGTTGGCGATCGAGTGGGTTAATATAACGCAAGTTAATAACTGCAGCATCCACGCCGCGCTGACGCAGCTCCTGTGCTGCCTGAAGACAGGTCTTAACCATGGTTCCCACCCCAATCAAGGTTACATCCCTGCCTTTGCGTAAAACTTCTGCTTTGCCGATGGGGATTTCTCTGAACGTTGCATCCATCTTTACGCCCTGACCCGCCGATCTTGGGTAACGCAAGGCCACCGGTCCGCAATGCTGCAGGGCAGTATAGAGCATATGCTGTAATTCATTTTCATCTTTGGGAGCCATAAAGATTAGATGAGGAATAGCCCTGAAAATTGAAATGTCAAAGACGCCATGATGCGTAGGTCCGTCATCCCCCACGACTCCCGCACGGTCGATTGCCAAAACAACATTAGCCTGCTGTAAACAGACATCATGCAGTACTTGATCATAGGCCCGCTGAAAAAAGGTCGAGTAGATGGCGACGACCGGTTTGAGGCCCCCAAACGCCAAACCGGCTGCAAAGGTTACGGCATGCTGTTCGGCAATTCCGACATCATAAAAACGGTCTGGAAATTGTCTGGCGAATGCATTCAGGCCGGTCCCGCCTGGCATAGCCGCACTGATTGCTACGACCTCAGGATCTTCCTTGGCGAGCGAACAAAGGGTTTCGCCAAAAACCGTCGTATAAGTCGGCGGAGCAGGTTTCTTGATGAGTTTTCCTGTTTCCGGCTCAAACGGACCAACCCCATGGAAGATATCCGGATTTTCCTCTGCGGGTTTGTACCCTTTCCCTTTACGCGTCAGGACATGGACCAGCACCGGTCCCTTTTTATTTTTAGCCTGGTCTAAAAGCTGTTCGACCAAAGCTTGATCATGTCCATCAATCGGTCCCAAATACGTAAAACCCAGTTCCTCAAAAATCAGTCCCGGAACGAGAAGATATTTTAAACTATCTTTGGCTTTAGCTACCCCTTTAGCAACTTGAGTACCAATAACCGGGATTCGTTTTAAGAGATACTCAATATCCTCTTTACGCTTATTATACCGTGGGTCAGCCCTCAAGCGGCTAAGGTAGGCTGACATGGCCCCTACATTCGGGGCAATAGACATTTCGTTATCGTTAAGCACCACAATCAGATGAGTTTGACTATGTCCGGCATGGTTTAAGGCCTCATAGGCCATGCCACCTGTCATTGCCCCGTCTCCGATCACCGCCACAACATTGTGTTTCTCTCCCAGGACATCCCGTGCTTTGGCAAATCCAACAGCAGCGGAAATGGACGTACTGGAATGACCTGTTTGAAAGCAATCACAGTCGCTTTCAGCCCGTTTAGGAAAGCCGGACAATCCATTATATTGACGAATGGTCTCAAACTGGTCCAATCGGCCGGTTAAGAGCTTATGTACATAGCTCTGATGACCCACATCCCAGATAATCTTGTCGTATGGGCTATCAAATGTCCGGTGTAACGCCAAGGTGAGTTCTACGACCCCAAGGTTCGGCGCCAAATGTCCGCCATTCCTGGAGACCACGTCAATCAATACTTCCCGAATCTCTTGCGCTAGTTTGTTAAGTTCGTGGAAATCTAAAGTGTGCAAGTCCTTCGGCGCATGAATACTTTCGAGCAGTCCCATCCTTCTTGCCCCCTTTCTCGACCTCTTTCAATGCTGACGATGTTCAATATAGTATGCCAGGTCACTTAGAAAGATTGCGCCTTCATCTAATGGTTTTAAAGCAGCTTGTGCTTTGAGAATTTGGGCATGCAATTGATGCTCTGCGCCTTTGAGCCCAAGCAAAGAAACGTAGGTCGCTTTACCCTGACGAACATCGCTTCCTGCAGACTTACCATTACCAAGTATTGCACTGTTCCCTGCCACATCCAAGATATCATCTTTTATTTGAAATGCCAATCCCAACGCTTGGGCATAATCGGTCAGTGCCTTAACCTGCTGCTCCGTTCCTCCCGCTAAAATTCCCCCCAGTTGTACAGAAGCTTTTATCAAAGCACCTGTTTTCCTTGTATGAATCTTTTCTATTTCATCCAGGTTCAGCGTTTTTCCTTCACCGGCCATATCCGCAACCTGCCCTCCAACCATACCGTCTTTTCCGGCGGCTGCAGCAACTGCACGAATAATCCGCAGCTGTCTCTCAGGCTGGCCAACTCCTGGGTCGGCGAGCAGTTCAAAGGCATAAGTCAATAACGCATCCCCAGCCAAAATTGCGTTAGCCTCCCCAAATACCTTATGATTTGATAATCTTCCCCTTCGATAGTCGTCATTATCCATAGCCGGTAAATCATCATGAATTAAAGAATAGGTATGAATAAGCTCCAACGCAACTGCAGCAGGCAGGACCCTTTCCACGTCTCCTCCCACGGCTTCTGCAGAACCCAGCGCCAAAACCGGTCGGATACGTTTCCCTCCGCCGCATAGGGAATAAGACATGCTCTGATTTAAGGTATCTTTATCCTGCAGCAATTGGGCGAGGTACTGTTCAACCATGGTGAGATAGCGTTGAAAGGTTACCTTGAACACGTTGACCTTCATCCTTCCATTTCAAAACTCGCGGGTTTTATCTGCAACTGTCCATCCGGACCAACAAGTAATATTTCCATCTGTTTTTCCGCTTGATTGAGTACGCTGGAACAGTACTGAACAAGACCCACACCTTCCTTAAATAAACTCAAGGCCTCTTCCAGGGGAAGATCTTTTTGTTCCAGTGTTTTAACTATCTTTTCCAGATGTTGAAGACCTGTTTCCAGAGTAACCGTTTCTTCTGCCTGCTCATCCAATATAGCCGGCGGTTCTTTAAGCTCTGAAGGCTCAACAAAGAGGTCGTCCGTCCACTTTTCTCTGCTCATGGTGTAAGCTCCTTCTCTAACACTAGACCACTTAAAGTTCCTTCCCCTAAACGAATCCGAATCTGTTCCTTTAACTCTACCTGGCTCGCGGAGCGCAAAAGGGTTCCTTCTGCATCGTAAGTCAAAGAGTACCCCCGGCCGAGAATAGCCAAAGGACTCAGTAAATCCAGTTTCGCAGTCAACAGATTCAGTATATCATTTTTATCCGCCAGAAATCCAGTCATACTCTCCTGCAGGCGCATTTGCAGGCTATCTATACGTTGACGATTCTGGTCGATCCGCCAGAAAGGATCTTTGAGTGCCCCCCTGTTGGCAAGCCCTTCCAGGATCCGCCGTTTCCGCTCGATGAGCATCCCCATCCCACCTTGCAGCCGAACACTCAATTGGGCCACATATAACTGCAAATCCTGCAAAATAGGTACGGCCAGTTCAGCCGCCGCCGAAGGGGTTGGCGCTCTTAAATCCGCTACGTAATCCGAGATAGTCACATCCGTTTCATGCCCCACGGCTGAGATGACCGGTATGACTGATGCTGCTATAGCCCGGGCAACCAGTTCAGTGTTAAAGGCCCATAGTTCTTCTAAAGAACCACCCCCACGGCCAATGATAATAACATCTACTGCTCCATAGCGGTTCAGCCGGGCGATCGCCTCAGCCAATTCCTGCGGCGCTGCTTCCCCCTGGACGGCAGAGGGTGCCAGGATCCAGGACATCCCCGGATGGCGACGACCCATAATGTTAATTATATCCCGAATGGCAGCTCCCGTCGGGCTCGTCACAATCCCAATTCGCCGGGGAAAACGAGGGATCTCTTTTTTGGTTAAGGGGTCAAATAACCCTTCCTCAGCCAGTTTCTTTTTAAGTTGCTCAAAGGCCAAATAAAGCTGTCCGAGTCCGCTGAGCTCCATCTCTTCGGCGTAAAATTGAATAGTTCCTTCCCGCTCGTACATACGTATGTTTCCCCGGATCATGACCTTTAACCCATCTGTCGGGACAAATCGCACGCGTTCAGACCTGCTTCTAAACATGACCCCCTTGAGACTGGACGACTCGTCTTTCAGCGTAAAATACCAGTGTCCGGAAGCACGGTGGTTTTTAAAATTGGAAAGTTCACCACTAATCCAACAGTTATGTAATTCCACTCTGTCCTGCAGGACTTGACCGATTTGGTTCACAAGCTCGGATACTGTCCATATTTTGGGCACAATCTTCACCTCACTCCGCCTGGCTCAAAAAGCACGGCAACAACAAAAATCCAGGTCCGACCAGCCATCTTTATGGGTTGAGCGGATCAACTACCGATAATTCATCAATACGCTTATTACATTCTTCAATTGTTGCTTTTCCTTCCTTAAAATCTTGTTCTATTTGATTCAGTAGATGCTTTTTCTGTTCTATGACTTTAGCAGCCTTTTCGTATTTTTCTTTAAGCACCGGATCATTTTCTTCTTTTATATAATCTGCGTAATTTTGAGTCACTAGAGTATCTCTTCTATAAAAAATTCTTGTTTCAAGGTCGATTTTGGGTTGTTCCGAACTTGGCGGCGCTAATTCGCGTATTAACTGATCAGCTTCCGGAGACATAGGCATTTCTTTAAGTTGTCGTTCAGCCTCCCTAATTTTTTCCCAATCTTCCTCAGTATTTCTGGGCATTGCTCCAAGTGCTTTTTCCATTTTCACTTGTCTATCATGATATTCGGTTTGTAATTGTTCAAGTCGTGCTTTTTTTGTTTCAATATCTGATTTTTTTGCATAAACCGCATAAGAACCAATACTGAGCGAAACCGCTAATAACGTAACAATTGATACTATTTTAAATAGCTTCATTTGTAACGCCTCCTATTAATAAATTATACCATCTACTCGCACGGATTAAATGAGAGCGTTAAAAACAAAAACAAGCGGTAAGAAAATCAATCCTTTCCCCCTGTATTGAATCGATGATTGAAATCGGAAGTCCAAAGTTCGAACCTCGTGCCTCGCGCCTCGAACCTCGCGCCCCGTGCTCACATCCGGCTTTGAACGACGGCCACAGTCTCCGCACAAAGGGCAGTTGCTTGTTCTAATAGTCTGGTTCGTTCAGCCTTTACCCGCTCTTGATAACCCTCATCTTTTATCTGGGGAAGGTTAATGTCGACACTCAGCATTGCTGATTTCAGCGCACTTTCCGCTAAATAAGCCGCAACGCCAACATCACTGATCGCGCCAAGGTTGCCAATTGGAGCAAGTTCCTGAGCTAATTGCAGGATTTTATAACAATTTTGGGCAATTCCCAGCGGGGTATCCGTAGCCGAGACTAAAGCCTTTTGCAGTTTCTCAGTACGCACGGTTTTTTCCTCCGCCGTACTTTTCGGTAATTTTAAAACAGCCATAAAATTCGAGAATTCGGCGATATCCTGACTCAGTCCGGTTTTAAGTAAGGCAAGTACCCTTTCGGCCTGAGCTAGAATCTCTTGCACTTGCGGTTCTACCTCTCGATACTTTTCCTTACCCAATGTGAGCCGAGCTACCATACAAGTCATCGCCGCCGCCAGGGCTCCAACATAAGCGGAAACACTACCCCCACCCGGTGTCGGTGAAGAGCTGGCAGACACGGCCAGAAATTCTTCCGTCGTCCATTCCCAAATCTTACTTGTATCCATTAATACGTCCTCCCTTGCAGGGCGATTCCTTTGAGCACATTACGCAGCACCAAGGCAGTGGTCAAAGAACCAACCCCACCCGGTACCGGGGAAATCAAGGCGGCGACTTCTTGAACAGTATCAAAATCCACATCTCCGCAAATTCCGCCTGGAATTTCATTGATCCCGGCATCAACAACTATCGCACCCGCTTTGACCATATCCTTTTTGATCAATTTTGCGCGTCCTACGGCGACAATCAAAATATCAGCCTGACTGGTAAAAGCCCCTAAGTCGGGTGTTTGGGAGTGACAAATAGTCACAGTAGCATTGTGTTTCAAGATCAGAAAAACAAGGGGTTTACCGACAGTTTCTCCCCGCCCGACGATGACAACATGTTTTCCCGCAATCTCAACCCCACAACGCAGCAGTAATTCCATACAGCTTTGCGGGGTTGCTGGGAAAAGCCCGTCCTGGCCGCTTAAAATATACCCCCGATTGAGCGGATGAACCCCATCGACGTCCTTGTCCGGACGTACTGCGGCCATGATCTTTTCTTTGCGTATTCCCTTAGGCAGGGGAAGTTCAATCATAATGCCATGAACTTCCGTGTCCTGGTTCAGACCTTCAATCCGCTCTAAAACTTCGGTTTCGAGAGAATCTGCCGACATTACGAAGAGTTCGAAGGCCATGCCTATACCCTCACAAGCCTTCTGCTTTGAGTGGGCATAAACGACTGAAGCCGGGTCATCTCCGACTAAAATCACCGCGAGTTTTGGCTGTAACCCTTTATTTTTCCACTGGGTAATTTCCTCACGAATTTCTTCCTTGAGAACCTTGGCTACCGCTTTACCATCCAATAACTGAGCCAATTGACTCAATCCTCACTTCGCTTTAAGATACTGATCAATACCACTGGCAGCCTTTTTACCGGCTCCCATCGCCAAAATAACGGTAGCCGCTCCGGTAACTATATCTCCGCCCGCAAAAACTCCCGGCTTAGAAGTCATTAACGTTTCTGCGTCAGCAACAATGTTACCCCGTTTGCTCAAATCCAATCCCGGAGTAGACGTTGTCACCAAAGGATTCGGTCCTTGCCCAATCGCCACGACTACCGTATCCATCGGAATCTCGATTTCTGATCCTGGAATAGCAAGCGGAGAACGTCGTCCGGAAGCGTCCGGCTCTCCAAGTTCATAGCGCAAACAAGTTAGGCTTTTAACCCACCCACGCTCATCTCCCGCGATGGAAACGGGACTGGTTAAGAGATGAAAATGGATCCCCTCTTCTTCCGCATGCTCCAGCTCTTCATTCCTTGCCGGCATCTCGGCGCGAGAACGTCGGTAGATAATAGAAACATTTTCAGCGCCTAAACGTAAGGCGGTGCGCGCAGAATCCATAGCGACGTTTCCCGCACCGAGAACCGCTACATTTTTCCCTACCTTAACCGGGGTTGCATAGTCAGGGAACTTGTAACCCTTCATCAAATTAGTCCGGGTTAAAAATTCGTTCGCGGAATATACCCCATTAAGGTTTTCTCCAGGGATATCCATAAAGTAGGGCAGTCCGGCACCTGTACCGATAAACACGGCCTCGTATCCGTTACCCAGCAGTTCATCCACGGAAGTAATTTTGCCGACCACTTGATTCGTGAGAATTTCAACCCCCATTTGTTTCAGGTTGGCTATCTCCGTCTGCACAATTTCCTTCGGCAAACGGAACTGCGGAATCCCGTACATCAAAACGCCCCCGGCAACGTGCAGCGCTTCAAATATCGTCACTCCATGCCCAGCTTTTGCCAAATCACCGGCACACGCCAATCCGGAAGGTCCTCCCCCGATAATAGCGACACGTTTACCGGTCGGTACCGGTTTCTCAAACGTAGATTCGCCAAATTTCATATCATAGTCGGCTACAAAACGCTCTAACCTGCCGATAGCCACGGGCTCCCCTTTTTTTCCCAGAATACATTTTATTTCGCATTGATTTTCCTGGGGACAAACCCGACCACAAACGGCGGGCAAGGAATTCTTAATTTTCAGGACCTTGCCGGCTTCCAGAAAATCCTCTTCCGTAATCTTTTCAATAAACTCCGGAATGAGAACTCCGACAGGACATCCCGTAATGCATAAAGGTTTCTTACAGCGTAAACAGCGCTTTGCTTCTTCCACAGCCGTTTCCTGTGTATAGCCCAGGGCTACTTCATCGAAGTTATGCGCCCTGACCTGAGGCTCTTGACAGGGCATTTCATGACGAGGGATGATCACTTTCCTGGTCTTCTCAACATTCTCCGCCATTAGTGATGCCCTCCTTCGCGGTCACATTCCAGCCGAGCCTTAGCCCGATTCTCTTCGTCCCTATAAAAGGTTAAACGTTGCATAGCTAAATCAAAATCCACTAGATGTCCATCGAATTCCGGTCCATCCACACAGGCAAATTTGGTTTCATTGCCTACACTAACCCGACAAGCACCACACATTCCAGTCCCGTCAACCATAATTGGATTCATGCTGACAATCGTTTTGATGCCCTTTGGCCGGGTATAATTCACAACTGCTCGCATCATGACCATGGGGCCAATTGCCCAAATCACCTTAACCTGATGTCCTTGGTCTAAAACCTGAGCCAGCCCGTCTGTCACAAACCCTTTAACACCCCTACTGCCATCGTCCGTGGCAATCACAACTTCGTTACTCACGGCACGCATTTCTTCTTCTAAAATCAAAAGATCCGCACTCCGTGAACCTAAGACGGAAATCACATAATTCCCGGCAGCTTTTAAAGCCCGGGCAATCGGATAAATGGGGGCATTTCCCAGACCTCCTCCGACGCACACAACCGTACCATAATTTTCAATTTCGGATGCAACACCTAACGGACCCACGAAATCCTGAAACTTATCCCCCTCATTCATGTGCGTAATGAGGGCTGAAGAATATCCCACATCTTGCACAACAAGCGTGATGGTCCCTTTTTCTCGATCAAAGTCCATGACTGTAAGCGGAATGCGTTCACCCAACTCATCTACCCGCACAATAACAAATTGTCCAGGCTCAACTTTGGCCGCCACAGCCGGTGCGTCAACTTCCAGCAAGACAATTGTCGGTGCCAGTAGTCTTTTTTTAACTACGTCATACATTTAACTTCTCCCCTATATCTTGATAATTTTGACTCAACAAGGGAAAACCTAAGCTCTCTTTTTAAGATAACCTTAGGTCGCAAAAAAACATAACAAAAAGTCATCTCATATTTCTCCTTCTCAACACGGAAGGCCCTATCATTTCTAATAGAACCCATTGGCCGATTATCATATGCAATGCACCCAGACAAGTCAGCTTGGAGAAAATATAACACTTGTTTTATTATAGATTACATTTTTCGTAATAGCAATAAAATCTTGTCGCATTTAATCCCTTGGGATCAGAAATTGTAACTGAAGATTATCTGTGAATTAATAAAAGAGCCCATACAATTACTTGCCTATAGGCTCTTTTCGTTCTAGTTTCGAAATCCTAGCGACTATACCGTCAAGAATTCCGTTTACGAACTTTGCCGATTCCTCGCCCCCAAAGCGCTTTGCTAATTCGATCGCTTCATTTAGACTGACTCGTCCTGGAATGTCCGGACAGAAAAGAACCTCATACGTTGCTAAACGCATCACATTCCGATCCACGTTCGCCATACGGCTAATGGTCCAATCCTGAGCAAATGAAGTAATCATATTATCTATTTCAACCAGATGTGCTATCGTTCCGTCGACTAATTCCTGAGCAAACTTTCTACTGGCCTCGGGGACTACAAATTCCGTTGCCCAATGTTGAACTTCCTCGGATGTAATCAGCGGTTCTTTCGTCAGGTCCCTTTGAAAAAGCACTTGCAGGGCTGTTTCACGGGCTAATCTTCGACTCAAGGAAATTCCTCCTAGTACTTTTTCAAGTTTTTTTCTAACCAAGTTGTAATAAATTTATAATCATCCTGGCGTTTTCCTAACACAAATCCCAGAATAGCAAACAAGGCCAAGACCAGTGTGCGCCAAAAGCCAAGAGTCACCATTAGCAAACCCAGAACTAAACCTATTGACGTTCCGATGAATTTGCCCGGATGATTGTCAATGACCCATACTAAAAACCTGGAGATTTTCTCTCCAATTTTCGACCAGAACTCACTCATCGGACGCGTGTCAAATGGGCCTTATCCAAACTTAGCACCAGCACTTTCACCTCTGTTACCATAATTCCTGTATAAAGTTCGACATCCGCCTTGACCTTTGCTTGAAGTTCTTCGGACGTTATTGGAATTCGTTCGCCCTGCTCAAATTGGCAAGAGACCATTATCTGAAGACCAGTTTCCCGTTCTCTAAGGTTCGATTTAACATGCAACACACCCGGCAGCGCCATTGCACTTCGCGCAATAATCTCCTGCAGGGCATCCTGAGAAATTCGGACATTTCCCCCTTTGGAAGACGTTTGAAACGTACGAACCGAACTTCTGCGCGGACGCACAAACAAAAGTAATCCCAGTAAGAGCAAAACAGCAGCCACAATAATACTTTCCCATGGGTTTGATTTTAACCACTCCAGCCCTTGAGCAAGTATAACATAAGGAAGCTCCCACCCTGTGGCCATGGCTAATATCCAAAGAGCACCCAGGATTAGGGTGAGTCCTAAAGCATAGGCCAACATTTGTCGTCCCCTCTTTCAGAAACCCCCCCTGGCATATCCAGGGGGGGACCACTCTACTTCAGAAGAAATTCTTCTTCTTTGATTTTGGTTTCCGGTATCGATTTGAAGTTTACCCCTTGCACATGAACATTTGCTTCTACGACCATGAGCCCAGTCATTCTTTCAATGGCTTCCTTCACCGCTTCCTGCACGTATAAAGCGACCTCAGGAATTGATACGCCATACTCCACCACAATAAAAAGATCTACGGCAACCTCATGTTCGCCAACTTCAACCTTGACCCCTTTAGACAGGTTTTTATTTCTCCCTAACATGTGCGCAAGATCTCCAACCAGACCCCCGCTCATGCTAACTACTCCCCCGACTTCAGAAGCTGCTAATCCGGCAATAACTTCAACTACTTCATCAGCAATCCGAATAGAACCGAGGGAATTTTCCGTTCCCAAGCTTTCCATATCTCTTCACCTCCATATCGATGTTCGAGGCCCGATGTTCGAGGCTCGATGTTTAGGGTTCAAATATTGAACATTTTACCCTTGGAAAACCTAACTTAACCAAGATTGAGTTAAAACTCCACCTAAAGTTTCCTTTATCCAATGTTGTCGCTATTATAACAAATAAAGACTAATCTGGCAAAGGCAATCTGCGAACACGAGCACACCCCCTTCAAAAACTCTTCATATTCCATAGAAGCAAATCTCCTCTCATGTGTGACATCTTATTATAGAAACGGGGAGAGCGTAAAGCTTCTCCCCAACCTAAAATACTTACGGTCATTGTACTGTGTAATGCCCCCAATAAATTGATGATCTGGCAAAAGATCCTATTGATGCTGATGTGTATGTGGAAAGTTTTCAGTCTCGACGATGTCTGTCCGATTTATTTTCTAGCTGCTATCGTAATCTTATCCAATCGGACTTTTGTTACTTGGACGACAATGTCTTGAATGATACTCACTTCATTCGGCGTTAAGCTAGGAGCATAAATAATTACGGTAACGTTTTCCGAAAAGACATCCGCCACAACATCTTGAAACCCTTTTATTTTGAGAAGATTCTCGATTTCTCCTTCTTGAAGAATTTTCGTACTGAGTGCAAGCCATTTTTCTTGCGCTTGCCCTTTATTCTTGTCTACCGTGGAGTTCAGCAACTCCGAGAGCATAGCTTTTGTTTCCTGGCGAAACTGTTCTCGTTTCAAGCGATAATTCACAAAATAATTTTCCCCGGCATCGTTTTGCTTGACTGTTTCCACTTCAAATTGAATCGAACTGTCCTCCACGGAGGCATTGACAGGTAAACTTGATTGAACTGAAAAGTAGGCGGGTGGTTGGGCCTTCATCATCCCAATCCCAAGTGCCGCAAGGATCACCACCAAACTCACGAGTCCTCCCAACCACATCTTATTCATGTGTCCGATAAACAGGATGACCGGTCGCTTTACTCGATTATTAAACATACGTTATGAACCTCCCATCGACACAACGGTAATTTTAGACCCTGGTATATTCAGGAGCGTTTGTACTGCCGTATGAATCCCCTCTCTCACCTTGGCGTCCCTGGCACCCTCCGCAATAATTAAAACTCCGGCCACCTCCGGACGATCTTCCATTACCATAACCGGTTGGGATGAACCACTGGGCATGACTATTTGATTATTTTGCGTTACTTCCGTCGTTTCCCGAATTCCTCCTGTTTTGTCTGTTTCCTTTGAAGTTCGTTTAGTAACATTCTCATTACGCGCATACTCAGTTTTTAGTCCAGTTGAAAAGCTTACCGAGACCAGCACCTTACCTGCTCCTTCCATCTGCAATAAATTGGCTTGCAGTTTGCTCTCTAATTCTTTTTCCAAAACACCTATTTTTGTCACGGAGGTCGCCAACGAAGTTGTCTCAGCAGATTTAGACAGTGTTTCCTGAGCAGGCGTTACAGACTCTTTCCCGATATAAATGAGTGACATCCCCAGCGCAATGAGTACAACAAAACCAATGAACATTTTGTTTGATGATGAAATATCTTTAATTATCTTCATCTTCAGAATCTCCTTCTAAACTTATTTTTTCTTCCTAACCTTCTTGAACGATAATCTTTTCCTGGGAAATGCTCATTAGCTCGGCAATCCTTTCACGTACCCTATCGGCTCTGGGGGACTGGTTTTCCGTAGGGGGGGGTGATTGTCCGATCGTAACGGATTGGACTGGAGATATTTCTCCTTTTGCAGAAGTGAGTGTAACTTCAATCAGCGCTATCTTCGGCTGCTCCGTTAAGCCGCCCGCCCCCTCTTCAAATTCAACGATGACCTCCGCTCCCTCGACTCCCTCAAAACCCAGTGCGAGGGCTTGAATCTGATGGACAAGAATCTGGCGGTATTGCTCTTGGAAAGCATTGCGTGCCAATTTTAGTCCTTGCCCTTCCGTGGCTATTGCCGGTAAATCCTGGGGGTTTGTGGCTGTCCAAGCTGGTATTTCCATCTCCAAAGGAGTATGCAAAAACGTTGTGATCGGAGCGAGAACCGCAGAAATCACAAATAAACCCATCACCATCTGGACAAATCCGCGCATCGATTTATTGGGAAGCAGCATTTCCAGAAAGGTGGCCAACAGCAAGATCACGATCAAATTGCGCACAAGTGTCTGTAACGTCTGCACAGTGCTTCACCTCCCTTAATGCAACATCACGGAAAAGGTTCCCGTTCCTATGACTACTGCAACGGTCATAAAAAACATAATCGCCACCGCAGCTACCGTTACTACGATTAAGGTTAGACTCTTGGCCATATCCTGGAGACTTTCCGCAAGAGCCTTTTCGCCGAGTGGTTCAGTGAGGGCAGCAGAAATACGAAACATAAGAATCATGGCTAGTAGTTTCACCATAGGAGCGACACAGATCACAATAATTGCCAGCAAGGCAATGATTCCGACAGCATTTTTGAGCAGTAAACCGGATGTAATAACCAGCTCAACAGCATCTTTAAAAAATTTGCCTACGACTGGGATAAGATCCGCCGAATACTTAGCGGTCCGGAAAACTACGCTATCCGCGACCCCCCCCGTCACCCCTTGAACCGTCATAACCCCGATAAACACGGTCATAATGACGCCTAAACTTAATTTACCCGCAAATTCTAGAAGTCCAGCGAGTTTACTAAGCTTAAATTGTTCAGAAATATGATTAAAAAGTCTCAGTACGGCTGCCAGAAAAAAGAGCGGTAAGACAACCGTTTTGATCAGAGTGGCTAATACCGTCAAGCTCCCCAGAATGAGAGGTTTAAACAAGGCTGCGCTGGTTAGGTTACCCATGGAGATCAGTAAGGTTAACATTACCGGAAACAACGTTTGCATCAGCCCAACCATCTTCTCAATTGTCTCCGTGGCGACACCTAAGGCCTCCCGAAAAGAAGTTAGGGCCAAACTAAACAGAACAAGGTAAGTCATAATCCGGGCTATTTTCCCAACTTCTCCGCCATAGGCTGCCTGCAGTTGCCCCAACACTGCACAGAGAACGGCTAAAATAAGCAACTTGCCGATTAAAGGAGCACTGTTCAAAATTTCCCGTCCAAGTATTCCCATTAAACTCTGGCCTAGCTTTTCCGGGCGCAGATCCAACGTTCCGCTCTTTAAATCCTCAAACATTCGGGCCAAGGAGAACCCAGGCATAGCCTTCACTACATCAGAATCCAGTTGTTCCAGATACCCCCGCATTTGACTCAGATCAATCTGCTCGGCAAGTCCTGTTGAATCCGTTTGAGAAGTAACCTCCCCGGCAAGTAAAGGGGAAGTTGTCCCACAAATCAAGACGACAAATAATAGTAACCCAGCGAAGAATCGTCGCAAATACATCACCTCACGGAACGAGTCGTACCAGTGACTCTGTAATGGCTACAATAATTGGAATGGCTAAGACAATGACCCCAACTTTAGCAGCAAGCTCAATTTTGCTGGCCAAGGCGCCTTCCCCCGCATCACGGCATATTTGAGCGCCAAACTCTGCCAGATAGGCCACACCCACTATTTTTAAAATAATGAGTAAGTAATAAGAGCTGATATTAGCTTGATCTGCCAGGTTCTGGAGCACATCAACAATGACCTTGATTTTACTCATCACGAGGATAAAAATCGACGCTCCTGCTAAAATGGTCAGTTGCAAGGCAATTTCCGGTCGGACCTGCTTCAGAACAACACTAATCACTGTAACAATCAGGGCTAACCCTACGATTTGCCATATCTCCACGTTATAGCCCCCTAGTAAAGGTTAAAAACACTCTTAACCATGGTAAATAATTCCGCGATAGATTGAACTACAATATAGAGAACCACAATAACACCTATTATCGTAACGCTCTGAGCCATTTCCTTGCGGCCGGATTGTTCCAACACGGATGCTAATACTCCGACCAAAATACCAATTCCCGCAACAGTAATAATTAGATTAAAGCTCATTTTTCCGACTCCTCTCCATGGTTAAATTAAAATGAGCACACCTGCGATCCCACAGAGGAAGCCCAAATAGGACCACATTTTAGCTTGCTTGTCAGACCATATTCCTGCTTGATCCTTAATTAAGGCGAGTTGACGCCCCACCAGTTCTATTTGTTTGTGTTGCTCATGACTGTCCGAGCGACCTAATCCTTTGCCAACGTCACTGATCACTTGCCAGTCTTCTTGTTTCAAACAGAAATGCTGATTCTGGGTGAAGATTGTCTCTTTCCAAGCCAAGCTTGCTGACTCTCCCCGCTGCAAGCGTTCCTGGAGTTCCGCAAAAAAACCTTGCCAGGGTGGATCCGTACGTTCCTTTACGCTACGGAAGGCCTCTGGCAAAGGGGTCGACCCCCAAACAATTTCCGTATCCAGAAGTGCCAAGGCCATCAAACATTCTCGTAATTCTACCGGTCTAAGTCGAATTCTATGAGCTAACCAGACTCCCAAACTCCCGCACCCGGCGATAAGTGCGACACATCCCATTATGAGCATCACAGGATCCTCCCTGTCTTCAGATCATAAACTCCGTCGATCGTTCCCGGCCCATGTTTTCTGCTTAACACAACCAGACGCTCAAAAACTCCTTGCTCCAGCAAATGAGCTAAGGTCGGCCTGCCCCGTGCTTCTTCTAAAGTACCGGCGTGTGCCGTACTAAGAACCCGCACCCCGGTGCGTAAGGCATCCATTAGGGCCGCAGCATCATCGGTGTGACCGAGCTCATCCATGGCCATCACTTGAGGGGCCATAGAACGAACGATCATGTTCATCCCCCTGGCTTTGGGGCAACCGTCCAATACGTCTGTGCGGTATCCCAAGTTATAGGTGGGCACCCCTTGCCACATCCCAGCCAGTTCCCCACGTTCATCCACGACGCCGACAGTCTGCCCTCTGAGCCCTATTTGCGGAACCCCGTTACTAATTATGCGAATCAGATCACGTAAGAGGGTTGTTTTACCAGCCCGAGGCGGAGATATCAGGAGAGTATGCCTTAACATTCCGTCTGCTCCTAAGAGTAAGGGCATGATCTTCAGACCTTGTCCCTTAATTTCCCGGGCAATGCGAAGGTTCAGGGCAGAAACGTGTTTCAACGTTTGAATTTGACCACGTAATATGACTGCCTCTCCGGTTACCCCTACTCGATTCCCTCCCGGAAGGGTTAAAAATCCCTGTTTAAGATCCTCTTCGGCAGCATAAATCGAACTGTGAGTCATTCGTTCCAGCGCACAGACCAGATCTTCCTGCCTAACGAAGTAAGCCTTTTCCGGGCTCGTTACTCCGCCTTCCCGGTTGAGGAAAAGATCCGAGTCTGAGGTGCGAACCAAGAGTGGCTGTCCCACGCGCAAGCGGATCTCCTCAACCTCATGAAAGGAGATAGTCCTGATCTTGTCTAAAACTGAGCGAACATCTTCGCCAAACCACTTAGCCATATCCCTCCATAAGGCTACACTCTGATCTGGGCCGGAAAGGTTCTCCTCCGGATGAGGGGGCATGGGTTTTGGCAAATTAGACCTCAATTTAGAATCCTGAACGACAGATAGCGTGTAATGCAGCGACACGTCATTGCCTCCCTTGATTGATGGTATGTCCTCAGTTTTTGTTTTAGACATGATTAGACTGGAAAAAGTGGAGGAAGTTTACAAGCACGTTCGGAGGAAGTCTCTTAGCGCGTTCGCACACGTTCCATCGCTATTCGCTTGACGCTAAGGCTAAAACGCAAAACCTCTGGGCTTTTCTGCATGTTAACCGTTGCGTTTCTTCACACCTTATCGTCTGCACTCATTGACGCGATTCCTCTCTCCGTGCTCTCTAAGCTAAGAAACTTCCTCTGGCTTGTGTCGCCGCCCAGGGATTGGTGCAGGGATTAGGTACAACCTAAGCGTCCTGTGACGCAGGAAAAGCCGGATGCATGAATAACATGCACCCGGCTCAATGCTCAACAAAAACTAGTCATCATAACTTTTTACCAGAGGGCAGGTTTTTACCGGACTTTTTCTTGCTGCCTGTGACAAGTTCAACCCGAAAGCCTTTCCTGCTTTGCCGCACCGTAGCAACCATAAATCCAAAAAATATCAACGACCATACTCCGCCGGTCACAATTATTCCCAGGATAATCCGTAAAGTTGCCGACCACATCAGGGGACGGCTCAAGAGATAAAGTCCATATATTAGAGCTGACAAAAACCCTCCCTCAAATTTTAGGGGCGGGAGGTTCGTAATAATTGCAACCAGCTCCCCGGGTGGGATAAGATAGCTTAATCCTAAGGCCAAGAAGAGTATGAAAAGCAAATTCACAATATACATGAGCATGGAAGCGCCAGGCGAAATACGCTGTTGAGGCTTATCTGGATTATAGCGGCAGTTATTGATGGAATAAAAAAGCCCGATAGCACTTGAGCCTAAACTAAGGAGCACTGCCGCCAATACAAGCCCGATGATTAAAGTGGCGGAAACACCTATTACTAAGGCAGTACCTACCAGCAAGGTTTCCATTAACACCAGGGTAGGTAGAACAGCAGCAACTAATTTTCCCCATACTATAGGCCATCCGGCAAGTGGTACACTATTTAAGAGCCAATCGGCTTCTCCCTCTCTGCCAAAAGAGAGCAAAGCCATATTACCGCTGAACATGATAGTGTACATGATTAAAACTGTGATCAAGGAAGCCTGGCTGGATTTCTCAGAAGACAGGAAATATTGACCTATAAAAAAAGCCATGATAATCAAAGGAACCATATAGCCAAACCATTCCCGAGTGTCACGCTTCATAGAAAGCAAATCTTTTTTAGCCACTGCCCACATTCCTAACCAGGGAGAAGCTGTATAAGTAACTTTTTCCTTAAAAAAATATGAAATACTCTCCCGTCGGAAATTCCTTTCCAACTTCACTACCTTACGACGCCTGCCGCCTTTTCCCTGGCTCAGCGCAATAAACCCTCGGCGGAATCCCCGTTCAAGCAGAACAAAAGCGATCATAAAAAGCAGCCCACCCACCAAAAGTATGAAAAGACCCCATCCCATTCCAGCGAGGAAGTTTCCTGAAATTCCTTCAATTAAGGAGAGCGAACCCCATCCCCAAGGGAAAAAGTCCATGATCTGAAGCACTCGTTCTTGTCCTTCCAGCCAAGCACCTATGTTTAGCCCTTCCTGACTGTTAAACATTAAATTAGGCATCTGAAAGACAAGGGCAATCAGAATGCCTGCAATAGCTCCAATAAAACCAATAGCTTCCTTACTCCTATGCGGCGGTACAATACGCATCACCAAAAGATTGATTAGTTCGGCAACAGCTGTACCTATTACCCATAACCCAATGCCTACCAAAACAACCAGGCAGTAAAATAATGCTCCTGCTTGAAAGAGGAGACCGTAGAACACTCCCGGTAAAAAGGCAAACAAAATGGCTATTAATAAATTACTGCCCAGAACAGATAGGGACTTTACAGCAAAAACGACCTTGAGGGGAACGGGCGCCATGAAAAGCAGCTCCAAATCATCAGACATATACAGGGCGGCAAAAGCTGCCGTAATACCAAAAAAAACCTGACTGGCTAGTCCTACCATAAATAACAGGGAGAGAAACCCCCGAGCTATTTGAGGGGGCATCGTTTTTAAAGCGCCATAGGCAAAAGAACCCAAGGAAACCAAGATAGCCAGCACCAGAACTAAGAGGACAATAATCCCGAAGAAAGTGCCCAACGGTCGCTGTCGCATTGTATTCCAGGCAACCAGCATTTGGTTTTTCAACAACAACTTAAAATCCTGGGCAAAAGTTTGTTCTGGTGGAGGATCGGTCAGAGGGGGAAGTAATTCTATTCTCACCGGTTTTATTCCTCCTCCAGGCTTTTTATTATTTCAGCATTTTCGTGACCGCCGGTTAGTTCAAGGAAGATATCTTCCAAGCTTTCCCCACCGTGCCCTACTCTCTGACGCAGTTCCTCAGGGCTGCCTTGAGCAATCAGTAGACCCTCCTTAAGTATAGCGACCCGATGACACATTCTTTCAGCAATCTCCAGAATATGAGTAGAGATAAAAACTGCCGCCCCCTGCCGGGCCATCTCCTGCAGGATGTCTTTCAGAAGACGGGCACTGGCCGGATCAAGACCCACAGTAGGTTCATCCAGAAGGATGACCTTAGGCTGGTGGATAAGTGCCGCTGCCAACACTACCTTCTGCCGCATACCATGGGAGTAGCCCTCCAATAATTCATCCGCCCGTCCTTCAAGTACAAACATCTCTAAAAATTGTTCTGCTCTTTCTTTGGCGATTTCTTTAGGCACACGGTAAAGAGCGGAAATAAGCTTTAAGAATTCCCGTGCAGAAAGCTTATTGTACAATTTAGGCTGCTCAGGCACATAGGCCATCAAGGCCTTAGCTTGTGTTGGCTGTTTTTTTATATCATAGCCGCAAATAAATACTTCTCCTTCACTGGGATCCAAAAGCCCTGTAAGCATTTTAATAGTGGTCGTTTTACCTGAACCGTTTGGTCCGAGGAAGCCAAATATTTCCCCGCTCTTAACTTCTAAGTTGAGGTCTTTGACCACAGGGACAGACCCATACCGTTTATTTAATTGATTCGTCTTAATTAAGACCGTTTCCTTGGTTTCCATGGATAGTACCTCCTTTCTAAAACACATAAAACTGATAAAGCAATTAATCCATTAAAATTCTGACATAATTAGTAAGGTCTTCTAACAGAAAAATATTAGCTTTCTTCTAGAATGCCCCAAATATCTAACCCAATCAAATAATTTCTAAGAAGAGACACAATAATAACAATAATAACAATAATAACAATAATAACAATAATAACAATAATGGGACGCAAAATTATTCAAATGCGTCCCCTAAAAAGAAAAAGATGTCCCATTCAGCAACTGCGTCAAAAGGACTCAAGGCTGATCATCATTAAGCAAATGTCTGAAGAAAAAAATAAAATAACAAGAGCATGTTTGCTCTGATCAGAATCTTTATTAAATATCATTAAAAATATCTCTTAATACTATCTCAAGTCCTCGAAATTCAATTGATTGAATTGTATCATCCCCATTAACACTCCTTAAGCTTTCTATATCTTTATCTTGAGAAAAGGAGTATTGAAGAATACTTTTGTTTTCCAGATTTACAATCCAGTATTCTAAAACACCGCTTTTCATATAGAGATTTAACTTCTTCACCATATCTTTACCCTTGGTCGATGGAGCTAAGACTTCGACAACTAGTGTCGGTATGCCTTCATACATGTTCTTTTCATTAACCTTATCTTCATCACAGATCACCATAACATCCGGCTGGACAATATTGGGATCCTCTTCGAACTTGGTCGCATAACCGAATAATCTCACATCAAATGGAGATGTCAATGATTGACAGGGTTTTCCTTTGAAATAGTTATAAAAATGACCTGATATTTCATTAACAACCACCTGGTGGGTAAAGGAAGGTGAAGCCAGCAGATAAATCTCACCGTCGATGAGTTCGTATCTTTGATCAGAAGAATCAACCAGCCTCATATATTCTTCATAGCTTATTCTTTTTGTCGATTGATATTTTAATGATTCTTCGTAAACAAGAAAACAGTCAGGTTCGTTGTAGCGGATGAGTTTGGCAACACTCTTTCCGTTTTTCGTAATAATAATGTCCTCCTTCTCCACGAGGGAAAGATATTTTCCAAAAGCATTTTGTATATCGGTAGTATTAATACGCATGCTATCACCTGCTAATTTTAATTTAGGTATAATTATAAGGCGTATTAGCTATTTTGTCAACCAGTCTTAGCTATTAACCCTCTTTTCCCTCGCTATCTATGCCTGGGAGCTGGTTGGATAACAGGGGGCGTAACGAAACTGAAGTTTCGTTACGCCCCTTAGTATCACTGATGTTTCCTTTTTCTCTTATCCATTTTTAAAGATTATCATGTGGTTATTAATACACATAACTTTCAATAGTTTGAAACAATCGGACTGAATAAATCCGTGCTCAAATATTTTTCTCCCCGGTCGGCGAATAGTACAACCACAAAGCCTTCCTGCATATCTTTGATGCATTCCAGAGCAGCAAGCATGGCTGCTCCGCTGCTCATACCTACAAAAATACCTTCCTGCAATACAATAGCTCTGGCCATGGAAAAAGCGGCCTCGGATTCAATCATAACTGTCCGGTCGATTTTCGTTGGATCGTATATTTCCGGGACTATCGCTTCCTGCATGTTTTTTAGACCTTGAATATAATGACCGAGCACAGGATGGGCCTCTACGATCTGGATCTCGGGGTTTTTATTCTTCAGTCCCATTCCTACCCCCATGATGGTCCCCGATGTGCCAAGTGCGGAAACAAAATGGGTGATCCTTCCCTGGGTGTCCTCCCAAATTTCATTTGCAGTAGTGTAATAATGCGTCAGTTTATTGTATTCATTAGAAAACTGGTTCGGCATGAAATATTTGCCCGGATGGCTGTGGCAGAGCTCATGAGCTTTCCGGATGGCTCCATCAGTTCCCATGGAAGGATCTGTCAGAGTTATCCTTGCCCCAAAAGCCTCAATCATTTTGCGGCGTTCAATGGAAACAGCCTCACTCATTACAATTTCTACGGCATAACCTTTTACTGCGCCAATCATAGCCAGACCAATCCCCGTATTGCCGGAGGTAGGCTCGATGATTGTTTTTCCCTTGGTTAGCATACCGCTTTCTTCCGCCTGCTCAATCATTTTTAGGGCAATTCGGTCTTTGATGCTTCCAGTAGGGTTGAAGCCCTCCAGTTTAGCATAAAGCGGAATATGAGGTTTCGGGTTCAACCGGTTGATCATGACAAGCGGTGTATGGCCTATGGTATCAAGAATATTATTATACATATGTATCATCCTTTCAGATTACTAGCAATACCATAACATATATTAACAAGAGACTGCAATCAGAACGGGTTGCCAAAGAGACCAGCCTTGGCCGGTTCCGCTGATCAATTATTTTGCTTCTTCCGAACTCCAGGATGCTAGATACACTACTTGCTCCTCGGTTAATTTATCTATCGATAGGCCCAGCGACTGAAGTTTGAGCATAGCCACTTTTTCATCAATCTCAGTATTGACTTGATATACTTTAGCTGACAATTTATCATAGTTCAAAGCAACGTATTGCAGAGACAGGGCCTGTAAGGCAAAGGTCATGTCCATTACTTCCGCAGGATGACCATCACCGGCGGCCAGGTTAACTAAGCGTCCCTCAGCTAAAAGGTACAATAGTTGACCTCCCGGCAGAGAGTATTCTGTAATGTTAGTCCGAGCAATTCTTTCAGAGATTGCTATTTCTTTTAGTTGGGCTACGTTTACCTCCACATCAAAATGTCCTGCATTACACATAATAGCACCTGATTTCATTAAGCCAAAGTGCTCCTTAGTTATTATATCTTTGTTACCGGTAACCGTTATGAAGAAATCTCCGAACTTAGCGGCCTCAGCCATAGGCATTACATCAAAACCATCCATTAAAGCCTCATTGGCTTTGATGGGGTTAACCTCACAAATAATTACACGTGCCCCTAATCCCTTGGCCCGGAGGGCCACTCCTTTACCACACCAACCATACCCTGCGATGACTGACGTTTTACCGGCTACAACCAAGTTCGTCGTCCGCATGATCCCATCCCAAACAGATTGCCCGGTACCATACCGGTTATCAAACAAGAACTTGCATTGGGCATCATTAACCGCAATCATTGGAAACTTCAGTGCCCCATCCCGCTCCATTGAATATAAGCGCAAAACACCTGTCGTCGTCTCCTCCGCTCCTCCCTTAACTTTCGGAAGAAGCTCAGGACGAGTTGTATGGATTGTGGAAACCAGATCTCCTCCGTCATCAATGATAAGATCCGGCTCTGTATCCAGAGCCAATTGCAGGTGATGTTTGAATTCCTCTTCCGTCGCATTGTACCAGGCATGTGCTCCGATTCCTTGTTGAACCAAAGCAGCTACCACATCATCCTGAGTAGAAAGAGGATTGCTGGCCACCACAGTCACCTCTGCTCCTCCGGCTCTAATTACCTGCGCAAGATAAGCTGTTTTGGCTTCTAAATGTAAACAAATAACTACTTTCTTTCCTGCAAAGGGCTGCTGCTCCTCAAATTCTTGACGCACCATATTTAGAACCTGCATGCGTGGTGCCACCCAATCAATTTTGCGCTGTCCAAGCGGAGCTAAGGCTATATCCCGGATTGTTGATTTCATGCTCATACCCTTCTTTCTTAGGTATTTTATTTTGCAGACGCTCAATTTAGGATACATCTTTATCTTTATCTTTATCTTTATCATTGTCTTCGTCTTTATCTTTATCTTTGTCTTTATCTTTATCTTTGTCTTTATCTTGACCATATCCCTGAAGATAGAAATTTCGCATGCCGTCAATATCCTCTTGAGATAATTCGACAACCCCACCCATGAGTTGTGCCAGAAGTGTAACTTGCGCCGATTTTTCAACGACTTGGCAAACTCTAAAGGCTTCCTCTAAGTTTCGGCCAACACCCAACATGCCGTGGTTGGCAAGTAAAACTGCATTTCTGCCTGCCATTGCTTTTACCGTGTTGATGCCAAGCTGCTCAGTTCCTGGCAGCGCGTATTCATTAACCCGCACATTTCCGCCGACAATTTGCACCAAATCTTCGACGGCTCCCGGTATTTCTCGCCGTGCCACGGCCATTGCGGTGGTATAAGCGCTATGGGTATGTACAATCGCCTGGACGTCCTGGCGAGCATGATAAATCGCCAAATGCAGGGGCACTTCAATGGAAGCTTTACGATATCCGCTAATGGTTTTTCCTCTTAAATCCAAAACAACGATATCCTCAGGGACCAATGTATCGTAGCTCATTCCGGTCGGAGTGATGGCAATATTGTCTTCTCCGGGGACCCGACAACTGATATTGCCCCAGGTTCCTACCGTAAGGTTTGTCGAGAGCATTTTCATTCCTGCCTCAACAACTTTTTGTCGGGTTTCCAGGCGATGATCCATTATATCCTTCTCCTTTTCTTTTGGTTGTGGGTCGTTATGCCAGCCCACCACAAACAGCTCCGACTTCTTTTTCATTAATGTTTCATAGAGCATTGGCGGAAAACGTTGCCTACTTAAATCCGGGAGCAATCCGTTCCTGCAGGAACCCCTCAATGAAGTATTGGCGACTTCTCTGCACCAGCGTTTACAACATACCGCTTATGTAGCATACAGCCTCCTTTGGGAGAATGAAACCCCCTACAGCATATGCGAAAATTTTATCACGCCTGAGACAGAACTGGTCACTGCTTACAGCATTTTTAAGAGTGAACAGAAGCGCAATCATCACTCCTTACATGAACATTTTCTTCTTTGCTGTGAACACCTTGGCATCCCCGGCATGAAGGAATTTCTGAATTATCTGCTGGTTTTTGACTTTCTCATTGCCAACACAGACCGCCATTTTGGAAACTTTGGTGCTGTCCGCAATGTGGATACCCTTACATGGTTGGGAGCTGCACCAGTCTTTGATAGCGGTACAAGCCTCTGGCATGATCAGGTTTCAAGGGCAATTCATCCGCATGGTGATGTGCCCAGCCATCCGTTTAAACCGACGCATGCCGAGCAGATCATTTTGGTCGGCAACCTTGACTGGATTGATTTTTCAGCGCTCCGGGACATCGACGAGGAGTTCCGCATTCTTCTTTCCGCTTCTCCCTATATTGATGAGCCGCGTACAGATAAGTTGTGCAATGGTTTAAAAGGGCGTGTGCGGCAACTCGAACAACTTGCTTTGGAACAGAAACATTAAGTAACCATCAGCTAATAATTCGTATCAAGTAACTGCCTAAAAGGATCGGGCAGTTACTTTTTATGAGCTTATTGCTTTTCCTCTGGCAAAATACGATTTAACTCAAACCCTATATTTACAGATCCAGATAGGTCTTTATCGCTATTCTCACCTGTTCTTTGAGCTCATCAGAGTTAATACTGCCACATCTCTCGCTAAGCCTTTCTTTAGCAATTGCTCTTATCTGATGGGCCATTGCGATCGATTCTTTGGGTAATCCAGTTTCTTTTGTGCTTAGCAATACTTCAATAGGGTATACTTTTCTACCTGGTTTAACCGAAGTTAGTGACAATATTGTAACTATCGGCAATGCTTCATTAACTGCTTCCGCCGATACAACCAAGACCGGCCTCTTTCCGGCTTGTTCAGAACCTTTTGTCGGTTCAAGATCAGCCCAGAAGATTCCCCACTGGTACGTTACCATTCAGTCTCCCTCCCGGCCGTATCCAGGTCGGAAGATTCAAACGCCCGCATGCTTTCTTCCAGATCTTGGATAAATAACGGGTCTTTGGCTGCTTTCAGCATTTCCTTTTTCAATATTTCTCTTTCAATTTTACCGGAGTATTCCTCAAGCGCTTCCTTCACTCCGGCATTTACTGAAGGTATATAGTTGCTTATTGCATAGTCTTTATATTTTTCCATCAGATCGGTTGGTAATGAAAAGGTTACATTTTTAACTTTTCCTGACATAAAAAGCACCCCTTACTGTATTATTGGCTGGTTATATTGTATTCCTGCCAATAATATTGTGCAAGTAAGTATATGCAATAGGACATAACATAAAATAGCTTAACAAAATAAAATAAGTTGATTGATTATTCACAAAGAGGATGGAAACCCATCCTCTTTATTTCAACCTATATTTAACTGTTTACCCCAAGGCACGCTCCAAAATTTCATTGAGTCGTTTTACCATACCCCTGGGATCAATAATCAGTCCAGCGGCAATTTGGGCGTTCTCGAAAATTTGTTCTGCGGCAATCTTCGCAAAGGGATCTTCATTTTTCCGAGCTTCATCCAAACGTTTAATCATTTGATGTGAGGCATTAATTTCCAAAACACTGGGGCCTATGTTATTGAGATCTTTATTCATGAGTTGCATCATCCGCTGCATACTATTTGTCCCATATGGGCTGAGAACAACTGCCGGACTGTCTACCAAACGCTTAGATTCCCGTACTTCAGTCACTTTACTGCCTAAGACCTCTTTTAGCCAATCTGTCAAAACCTTAACTTCTTCTTCGGACAAGGCTAGTTCATTTCTATCTTTCGGTTCATCATTACCTAAATCTAAATCATTTTGATCCGCCGAAATGAGTTTCTTGCCTTCAAATTCTCCAAGTGAACCAAAGATGTAGTCGTCAATGGCTGCATAAGTATAAATCACTTCATAGCCTTTTTCCCGAAATACTTCTAGATACGGACCAGACTCTATCCCCTCTCGCGTTGGACCGTTGACATAATAGATTGCTGTTTGATCTTCTTTCATCCGACTTACGTAATCTGCTAAAGAAACCGATTCTCCGGAAAGGGTCATAGACGATTCAAACTGTAAAAGTTTGACGATTTCTTTACGATGGATGAAGTCGTTTGCTGCCCCCTCTTTAATGAAGAAGTTAAACTTTTCCCAGAACTCTTTATACTTCTCCGGTTCGGAAGTTGCTTGCTCATCCAGGAATTTAAGAAAACGGCTGGTGACTACTTTGCTAAGTTTACTGACCAAAGCATTATCTTGCATGGTCTCCCTGGAAATATTAAGCGGCAGTTCCTCACTGTCGATGACACCTCTTAAAAAGCGCAGCCATTCAGGTAAGATATCCGGAGATTTTTCTTGTATTAATATTTTTTTGCAATAAAGGTTTACCCCCGGCTCAGTTCGTCCAAAACCAAATTGCTCGATGTTCTCCTTGGGAACAAATAATAAGGTGTTAATATTTATCGGAGCATCTGAGGAGAAATGCAGGCGAAAGAGCGGCTCGTCATAAGCATTGGCAATAAACTTATAGAATTCGTCGTACCCTTCATCTGTGATTTCATTTTTATTTTTTGTCCAAAGTGCCTCAACCGTGTTTACTTTCTGCCCATCGACGATAATAGGATAGGGTACAAAACTGGAATATTGTTTAATGACTCGTTGAATAGTTTCTGCCTTGGCATAATCGTAAGCATCTTCTTTTAAATGAAGAACTATCTTCGTACCTCTACTTAGTTCTTCTCCTTCAGCAATCGTATAACTCCCTACGCCATCTGATTCCCAGACGAGGGATTCACCCTCCATTTGATAGGAACGGGTATAGACGGTTACTTTATCCGCGACCAAAAAGGCAGAGTAAAACCCAACCCCAAATTGCCCGATCAGGTTAAGATCCTTTTGATCCCCTTTGGCGCTCAAGTGTTTGATGAATTCCTTGGAGCCCGAATGGGCGATGGTCCCTAAATTCTCAACCAGCTCTTCTTTGGTCATCCCTATTCCGGTATCAGTGATGGTCAAAGTACGGGCGGTATCATCCGTATCGATCCTGATTTCTAAAGGCAAATCCTTGTCTTTAACCTCTGGACCCGTAAGTTGCGTGTAACGCTCTTTTTCCATGGCATCGGCCGCATTGGAAATAAGCTCCCGCAAAAAAATCTCGCGCTCAGTGTAGAGTGAGTGGATGACAATATCCAGCAACTGCCGGATTTCTGTTTGGAATTCCTTTGTTTCTACTATTGTATTCATTTATTAACCCCCATTGTTTTCTCTGATAAGTTTTGGGCACCGACTAACGACAATATCGGGCCAATAATAATTAGTTTATCAAATTTTGTTAAAAGTGCAAAGTCTTTTTACTTTTGAGCTGTCAAGCATCAGATTCCAATCTAAGTTATCTATTATTAGTGCAGCTACTTTAAATCTCATAACCTATTGAGTATCTTCTGAAGGCAGGACTCGAATTGTCGATCATCTTCTAACCTTCTCTTTTTCGGTCCTTTGGTTCTGCCGCCACCCCGTCGGAACTTTGCTTTAACCTCCCGTTCTTCCAGTAAAAATGCAATACTCTGAGCACTAAACTCTTGTCCATCAGGAGTTAAACACCTTACCCCTTTCCCCAGAAGCATTGCCGCTAAGCCCCAATCCTGCGTAACTGCCACATCTCCCTCAAGAGCTAGATTCATGACCCGAATATCCGCCTCTTGCGACGCATTTCCTACCACCACATGATGGTCCGACTTAATATTATGATTAAAACTCGCTACCGTCCAAACTGGTATAGCATAATCACGGGCAATCCTCAGGCAAATCTGCAAAACAGCCCTCGGGCAAGCGTCGGCATCCACGATAATCTTCAAAAAACCACACCTTCCCAGATAAAATATAAGAGCCAGGACAAAAACCTGGTTTTTATTTTTTTGTTTTAATGATATTCTTTATATTATTCAATGGATTGGAGGGCAACTATGCTAAGAAACAAATCAGCTTATATACTTATAGCTCTAGCGGTAGTGGTTATTATTTGTATTTTAATAGGTACTTTTTTGTCTTCAAGAGATAGCACTCTTTCAATTCAAAATAACACTGATGAAACTATTTCGGATTTAAAAATTAAATACTCAAATTCTCAGAGTATCATTGAAGTTCCAAGAATATCCCCAAAGCAAGTATACGAAACTAAATTAATATTACCAGATAATTTTATAGAAGGTTCAATAAAAGTTTTTTATACGGACAAGCAAGGGGAAAATCATGAAGACTATCTAGTAGGATATATTGAGAAAGGTTACAAAGTGAAGATCAATGTAATTATAGAATCAGTAGACAATAACGGAGTTTTAACCTTGAAGATTTATAGGACATAGACCTCCAAATCTGAGGAAGTCTCTTAGCTTAGAGAGTACGGAGAGAGGAGTCGCGTCAATGGATGAATGCAAATGAATTGCATGTTCACCAAAGCTTTCAAGGAGCACTTCTTAGGGGTTGGCTTAAACGGTTCACCTGCATTTCATTTCATTCATGGCTTGGTTACGACGAGGTTTTGCTACGACAAAGATCCGAACAGCTCTAAGACTCCCACCACGGTTCCACTCCCCCGTCGACCCAGAGCAAGCCAGAGGAAGTTTCTTAACTTAGAGAGCACGGAGAGAGGAGTCGCGTCAATGAGTGCAGACGATAAGGCGTGAAGAAACGCAACGGTTAACATGCAGAATTGCCCAGAGGTTTTGCGTTTTAGACTTAGCGTCAAGCGAATAGCGATGGAACGTGTGCGAACGGGTTAAGACACTTCCTCCCGACGGAACGTGTGCGAACGGGTTAAGACACTTCCTCCCCGCTCGGAATTTCCTTCAATCCGCCATCCGTCTGCATCACTTTCTTCTCTTTGAGCAGTCTGCCCAGTGCTCTTTTGAAAGCGGCTTTGCTTATTTGTAAGCGACTTTGGATTTCAAGGGGGCTGCTATGGTCATTAAGCGCCAGAAATCCTTCGTGATTCTTGATTCCTTGGAGGATTTTCAACGTGTCGTTATCTATTTGAATATAGGAAAGATCTCTTAACGATAAGTCAAGCTTGCCATCTTCTCTAACCCGGATAACCCGTGCCTCAACTTGATCACCCTCTCGCAACTCACTAAAATACTCATTGACCGGAATGAGTCCCAGAAACTTATTATCTACGGCTACAAAAGCGCCTATATCGAGGTTCACAGCATAAACAGTCCCTCCTATTTTGTCGTTCTTCTGATAGGGAGATTCTGCCGATAAATACTCATAAATTTCTGTCGTGGCGCTTAATCTCTGACTCTTATCCAAGTAGACCTTTACCAAATAGCCTTTACCCACCTGGAGCGGATATTTTTGTTCCTGAAATGGTAATAATAAACCTCTCTCCAGACCTATATCCAGAAAGGCCCCAATCGATGTCTTTGCAGATACTTTTAGATAGGCTAAGTCCCCTAATTGAGCCAACGGTTTTTTCCGGGTGGCGATTAGCCGTTCCTCGGAATCCCGATATATAAAGACCTCTAACTCGTCCCCCTCTTGAGCGCTCTCCGGTACTTGTTTTTTGGGCAGAAGGATATTATCGCGCCGAATGCCCGTGCCTGCATCTAAATAAGCGCCAAAGGATGTGAAATTAGCAATTTTAAGGTTTTGTATTTTCCCTATTTCAATCATCTAAATATCCCCTTTCTCATTCACAGTAATAGGTTTGCCGTGGGCACGATTACTTAAACCCTTTAACGCCAATAAAAAGGGACTAGCAAAGCTAATCCCCGACAATCCTATTGAACCTTAATTCTAATGCTATTCTTGCCGAATTCCCTATACTTTTTCGAACCAAAAGCACTTTCTCTTAGTATTCCCAAACAAGCTAATCTTCTTTATAAATTAAATAATTGTCTTCTGTGTTATTGTGCTATTTGCGGAGCCAACGATCCAAAGCAAACTTATTGGCTTGACGGTTCATTTCGGCCAGGTTATCCGTTAAAGGAATTTCCTTTGGACAGGCCCGAACACAGTTCTGGGCGTTACCGCAATCTGCAATCCCACCGTCATCAAGTAATGGTGCCAACCTTTCATGTTTATTCATACTTCCGGTCGGATGGGCATTAAAAAGACGGACTTGTGAAATAGGAGAAGGTCCCATAAATTTAGAACGTGAATTCACTTGCGGGCAAGCTTCCATACAACATCCGCAAGTCATGCACTTGGATATTGCATAAGCCCAGCGGCGCTGGCCTTCTGAGAAACGCGGCCCGGGTCCCAAATCAAAAGTCCCGTCAATATTAACCCATGCACGGACTTTTTTCAGGTTATCAAACATGAATTGTCTGTCAACCATGAGATCCCGTATCACCGGGAATTTCGTCAGTGGTTCAAGTACGATTGGTTGTACCATTTTGTCTATGAGAGCAGAACAGGATTGCCTCGCTTGTCCATTAATAATCATTGTACAAGCTCCGCAGACTTCCTCTACACAGTTACATTCCCAGACCACTGGGGTCGTCTTCTGCCCAGCAGCAGTTACCGGGTTTTTCCGAATCTCCATTAAACAAGAAATAACATTCTGTTTCTCTTTATAGGGAAGATTAAACTCTTCCCAACGACTTGGGCTATTAGGACCATCTTGACGACGGATTTTTAAGCGGATTATTTGTTCAGCCATCTTAAATTCACCTCCAACTTCTCTTTATTAATAGACGCGCGGACGAGGCTTAATATAAGCAATGTCAACGTCTTCATAACTAAACTTCGGACCGCTGGGAGTCCACTCGGCAATCGTTGTTTTTAAGAAATTCTCATCATCACGCTCCGGATAATCCGGTTTATAATGTGCCCCTCTGCTTTCGTTGCGGTTTAAGGCTCCTAAGGTGATCACTCTTGCCAGTTCCATCATGTTCCAAAACTGACGGATGAACGTCGCTTCCTGGGTTCCCCATTCAATATTATCGTTGCGGCCAATATTCTGCCAGCGTTTCATAAACTCCTGAATTTTAACATCGGTTTCCGCCAGTTTATCGTTGAAGCGTACGATGGTCACATTCTGAGTCAAAATATCACCAAGTTCTTTATGGAGAGCGAAAACGTTTTCTGTCCCTTTCATAGCCAGGATCTTCGCCCATTTCTCGTCTTGCAGTTTCTTCTCTTTCACAAAGGTCGGCTCAGTGCCGCTTGGAGTTTTAATCTTGTTGTTCTTAATGTACTCCAGTGCTTTGGGTCCGGCGACCGTGCCCGAATAGGTTGCCGAAAGCAGGGAGTTCGCTCCCAGACGGTTTGCCCCATGGTACTGGTATTCGCATTCCCCGGCAGCAAAAAGTCCGGGAATACTGGTCATCTGATCGTAATCAACCCAGAGCCCGCCCATGGAAAAGTGAACACTTGGGAAAATCCGCATGGGGACTTTCGTCGGATCATCACCCACAAACTTTTCATAGATCTCCAGGATTCCCCCCAGCTTAACTCGTAAGTATTCCGCATCAATATGCGACAAATCGAGGTAAACCATTTTTTCGCCTTCAACCCCAAGGCCTTGGTTATAAACAACATCATAAATGACACGTGTCGCAATATCGCGCGGCACCAGGTTTCCGTAGTTCGGAAACATTTCCTCAAGAAAATACCAAGGTTTTCCGTCTTTATAGGTCCAGACCCGGCCTCCTTCGCCGCGGGCTGCTTCGGACATCAACCTGTTCTTGTCGTCACCGGGAATTGCGGTGGGGTGAATCTGGATAAACTCCCCATTGGCAAACTTGGCACCTTGTTGATATAACGCTCCTGCAGCGGTTCCCGAACAAATCGTCGAGTTAGTGCTTTTGCCAAAGATAATACCCAACCCGCCGGTTGCCATAATCACGGCGTCCGCCGCAAACGCCTTAATATCCATACTCCGCAGATCTTGCGCGACAATCCCCTTACACGTTCCTTCATCAAGCACAGCAGACAGGAATTCCCACTGTTCATACTTTTGAACCAGGCCTTCCACTTCATAACGCCGCACCTGCTCATCAAGCGCATAAAGAAGCTGCTGACCGGTTGTAGCCCCTGCAAAGGCTGTTCTTTTGACTTTGGTCCCTCCAAAACGACGGAAATCCAGTAATCCCTCCGGCGTACGGCTAAACATTACGCCCATCCTGTCATACATGCGGAGGATACCCGGTGCCGCTGCAGTCATGTTTTTCACCGGCGTTTGATTGGCCAGAAAATCTCCCCCATAGATCGTATCATCAAAGTGAAGCTCCGGTGAGTCCCCTTCTCCTTTGGTATTAATTGCCCCGTTAATCCCACCCTGAGCGCATAACGAGTGTGATCGTTTCACCGGCACTAAAGAAAATAAGTCGACGGACGTACCGGCTTCGGCCAACTTGATTGTTGCCATCAGCCCCGCAAGGCCGCCTCCCACTACGATGACTTTACTCATCCCCTTGACCCTCCTAAAATCTTTGTTCTTAATTATGAATACCGTTTCTGTTTATTTCATTCCAGACTGTTGAATCCAGACCGTTGAATCTTAAGGCTGATTCTCCCTCTACCGCACAAAGGCTGAAAGGTCTGATAAACCTACCCCCGCCAGGAGTATAAAAACTACCGTCAAGGCATACGACCACATTTTTTGGGAACGCGGTCCAATGGTTAAACCCCAGGTAATGGCAAAGGCCCATAAGCCGTTGGTAAAATGGAAAATCGCAAACAACACGCCAAGGGCGTAGAAGATCAGTCCAAGAGGCTGACTTACAAATTGAGAGAGTGAAGCGAAACTTAAATCGCCAAAACGCAGAAGATAAACGTGAATAACAACAAAGACCACGGTGTACAGACCAGAAACCCGTTGGATTATATAGAACCAATTCCGGGCATACTTATACCTCAAAAGATTGCTTTGACCGGTATAAACCACCCATGAACCATATATGGCATGTAATGCAATAGGAATAAAGATGACAACAATTTCAATAATCAGAATCCCCGGCATACCCCGCATAAAATCAATGAATCGGTTATACTGCTCTTCTCCCCCAAGGGCGTTTAAATTAGCAATCATATGAAATGTTAGAAATACGCCGATGGGCAGAAGTCCCAATAAAGAATGGACTCTACGGATTAAAAAGTGATACGGTTTTTGTGTTGTTTGTGCTGTACTCATAAATTTTCGTTTCTCTCCTTTCAACCTCTTTATTTAGAAACATGGAATTTTTGTCATATATTTTCCAAATCGGCTTTTCCATGACCAAATAAGAAATATGCAAGCTATATGCCAATTGAAATTAAATAGCCTATATTTTCCGTCATTATTTTAATTATAGAGGATACCCCCTTTAAGCAGTCGGTTTCAACCAATAAACCGTTAAAACCGGGCTCGGTAAATTACAGAAAATCGGTCAATATTCCCTTTGATTCAATCTTTAATTAGTCGATAATGTATAATTTCTAGAAATTATACATTAGAATCTTCTAATTGATGGAATATACTTAATCCATCTTCCCAGCTAAGACATTAATCTTAGTTTATTGTATAGGGTGGCCAGGGATATCTTTAAGGCCTTTGCGGCTTGCTTCTTTCCTTCTACTGAGTCGCCGTAACGCTTCAAGGCAAAACGGATCATCTGTTTTTCCATTTGTTCAATGGGCATAATTCTACCAATCACCTGTTCTTGTTGAATTGTTTTCTGAGGATCCAGGAGATTGGGCATAGACTTATGGTTAATTATTTCTTCTTCCGCTGTGACCATGGCGCGTTCCAAGACATTTTGAAGTTCCCGTATGTTACCTGGCCAATCATAATTCATCAACAGTTCTTCTGCTTGGCTTGTTAAACCAATTACGTGTTTACCATATTTACGGTTAAATTTGCTAATAAGGGAATGAACATACGCCGGAATATCTTCTTTGTGTTTGCGCAGTGGTGGCAAGCGCAATTCAAGGACATTAAGACGGTAATAAAGATCTTCGCGAAAATCGCCTTGTTTGACCATCTTCAGCAAATTACGGTTGGTAGCTGCAATTACGCGGACATCCACTTTGATGGTCTGGGTTCCTCCAACTCGTTCAAATTCCATTTCCTGTAAAACACGGAGGAGTTTGGCCTGTAAGTAGGGTTTCATATCCCCTATCTCATCTAAGAAAATCGTTCCTCCGTTTGCTAACTCCATCTTTCCGTGCTTTGTTTTCAGGGCTCCTGTGAAGGCTCCCTTTTCATGCCCAAAAAATTCGCTTTCGAGTAACGTCTCTGGAATTGCCGCACAGTTCACCTTAATAAATGGCTTGTCCAAACGCAAACTTGCGCCATGGATGGCATGAGCGAATAATTCCTTTCCGGTACCTGATTCTCCCGAAATGAGAATGGTCGAGTTACTTCTTGCCCCTTTACGGGCCAAATCCAAAGCACTTTTGAATTCGGGATGGCTTCCGATCAGGTCATCAAATGTATATGAACTAGTGGAGATTTGATTGATACGGCTTTGCAAATCATCAATCACTTGATTAGATACTTTCAATTGTTCCATCAACTTATAAATATCCGTTATTGACTGAAATACCACGACTGCGCCTTCCGATTTTCCGTCAACAACAACAGGGGATGCATTTGAGATTACTTCCACGCTCGTACCTCCAACCTGTCCCCTGTGAGCAAACACAGGTTCATGCGTCCGGAGAGATCTCGCCAGTGCACCGTTGGGAGAAACGTCAAAAATATTATGCCCAATTCGCTGACTCGCCGGAATTGAAGTAACTCTGCTAAAAGACGGATTGACATATTTTATCTTTCCGTCAATTCCTGCTACTTCAATGGCTTCCTGAACAGAGTTCAAAACAGTATCCAGTTCACCTTTTAAGCGTTTTATATCCGCCAGTTTTTCTTTTTCTTCAATAACATACATCATAAGATTTGCGCCTTGGGCTTCAACTATCGCGCTGGATTTTGCTTTATTTCGTTCTAATTGTTCTTGTACATCAGGATTACCTGTCGCTTCAATAATTACATCAAGATTTGGAACCTTAAGAAATGATTCCAATGTTACGCAGGTCGGCACACCATCCAGCCGCGCCATCCCCATCCCAGAATTCTTTTCTATAAGATCACAGACCACACAAATCTCAATCTGGTCAATACTTCGCAGCGTTTTATAGATTGTCGAACCCCCTTGTCCCATGCCCACGATACCCACTCGTACCTTCCGATCCACTATTTAACCCTCCCAGCAAAATTATCATTCTCTCCATCTTCTGTATTCTATACTAATTATTGTATCTTATCTA
>NZ_JCAIJG010000030.1:0-2401 GCF_059735615.1 Desulfosporosinus sp. Tol-M2 | reverse complement strand
CTCCATACTTTCCCCTACTAATGAATTAGCTGCGAAATGAATAACCGCTTTTATGTTATTGGTTTTAAAGACTTTATCTAAAGCATCTTTATCTCTTATATCTATTTTATGCAAATAGTCTACTTGTATTGATTTTTCATGCCCGCTCTGCAAATTATCAACTACTATTACATCTTCATTTTGCTCTTGAAAGTATTCAACGGTATGGGAGCCAATGTAGCCTGCTCCACCGGTAATAAGAATCGTCACAATTTACCTCCCCTGTTTAACTCATCTTTGACAGCTTGTCTACTCAATTCGTTCTCCGGAATCAATCCTACGGAAAGTAAAATTGTATCACACTCAAAGAACAATTCACTTTAGTCACTTGCTCTCTCTTACCGCTTGACCTGAAATTATCACCTACTAAACTCCTACAATGCAAATTGCTCCCGTAAATAAAAATTAAGCAGTTTTAGATACTCCTGAACTCCGCATTTCAGATCCTCTCGCCTCCGCCACCATCCCTCGGCCTTAAAATCGTCATACTGAGTAGGACAGGATATGACCCGGACTTCCTGATCCAGAGAGCCTACGGCCTTAACAAAGATCTTCTTTGCCCGTCCGGAATGTGATTTGGAAGTCACAATAATCAGGGAGTCTATCTCCTTTCGACTCTTCAGATACTCCCTCACCTGAATCGCTTCATCCTGGGTACTGAGCGCATCACCGGGCAGAATATTTACCTTTGCCACCGGTACTCCCAGCTGCACGGCCACTTCCCTGGCAGTATCAGAGTCATGAGGGATCTTTACCCCTTGGTTTACAACCAGATCATAACCCCTGACCATATTTCTGACCATCACTATTGCATCTGCATAGCCCTGCCTAAAAAGATCCACCGCCCCCAGCATCCGATCCGGTCCGCTGCCCATTAAAACAACAATCAGATCACTGCGCTGTGGTTCATCCTCTACCACCAGAAAACTGCCGAGGGCCGGTAAAGATAATCTGCCCAGAATAAAAATACCTAAAATAACGGCTAAGCTTACAATTATCTTTTTGGGTCTCTTCATAATATCAACATCTCACTATAAGTTTTCCTGATACCACTCAAGATCCGCCTTAATCCCCCGCTCAAAGCTCCCATCGGGATCGTAAGGGGAAAGCTGACCGAACGAGAGGGCTTTCCTCGAGCATGGTATCTGCATTCTTGTCCCTGCTACTGCATGTTAATGGGTTGTCAACACCGCCTTGCATAATGCTATTAATAATATACCACAAATTAGTGGTTTTAATGGTGTTTGCTTCCTTAATATGTCTCAACAGTGCTTCAATTGACATAGGTTTGAAACAGTGTTAAACTGTGCATAATAGCTTGGGGGGTGGTGTTTTGTCACTGAAAGACAATAAGCGAAGAATCACAGCAATTATCAGTCAGGAGTTGGAACAGAAAATCCAACAACTTTCCGAGGTCGAGCGGCGCACAAAATCTTCAATGACGGCAATTTTAATAGAAGAGGCAATTGAACACAGAAAACAGCAGGAAAAGGGGGGAAATTAAGTGATTGATTTTAGAAATCCCTATACACCGGGAGCCGGCATGATGCCGAAATATCTGGCAGGTAGAGATGACATTATTGATAATGCAAGGAAACGGATTGAAGCTGTCTCAACCGGGTATCAGTCGCGTTCGGTTGTGTATTATGGGCTGCGAGGCGTTGGAAAAACAGTTATACTAAATTCCATTGAGAACATCGCGGATAGCAACGATCTTTTAAACCGCCACATAGAGGTTAAGGAAACAAGCAATATTGTGAAGGCATTATCCATTGCATGTAACGGTTTTGTGCAAAGCCTTAGTCTCAAAGAGGCTATCAAAGATAAGGTTGGAAAACTCTGGTCTATCATAAAATCTTTTAGCACAACATGGAATCCGGAGGACAAAACCTTTTCCTTTGAATTGAAGGATCAGCCGTTGGAGCTCGCTACCGCAGGGACCGGCGATTTATCAAATGACCTTACAGAATTACTGGTCACACTTGGGAAGTATGCGCAGCAGGCAGATACGGCAATCTGCTTCTGCATCGACGAGATTCAATATGCGAAAAGTGAGGAGTTAGAAGCCCTCATTACTGCGGTTCACCGCTTGAATCAGCTGGGGCTTCCCGTTCTTTTCTTTTGTGCGGGACTTCCGAAAATTTTGAAAACAATGGGCGACACAAAGTCTTATACGGAACGGCTTTTTGAATTTATTGAAATCGACTCTCTCCCTGATTTGTCCGCCAAAGCCGCTATCACTATCCCTGCAGAAAAACTTAACGTACACTATACCACGGAAGCTGTAACAAAAATCATTGAACTTACACAAGGATATCCATATTTCATTCAGGAAATGTGCAGCACCATCTGGGAAAATCAC
>NZ_JCAIJG010000187.1:0-5465 GCF_059735615.1 Desulfosporosinus sp. Tol-M2 | reverse complement strand
TATAATCAAGGGCAAGCGCGTCAACTTATTTTACAAGCCGCACAACAAGGGATTATTGGCAATGGAGTGGCTACAATCTCACCTGACAATAGTTTTCTTTTGATTGCCAATCTTCCAGCGCCACAAACGTTCCTGGGACAAGGACAAACGGGGATGTATGCGTCGTATTTGGTGGATGACAAGGGGAAGACGGGATTTTTAGCAGGGGTATTAAGGTCAGTTGGGAATGGAGTTTATCGGGCTCATTTCCACAGCCAAGTTCCACTCCATCATTACAGTCGTGTTGTAGTCTCAGTGGAAAATCCGGCACAGCTCGGGCAAGCGCCGAATGGGCCGATTATTTTAAAAGTCAAAGAGCCGATGGGAATGATGACATTTCTGACTCCGATGAAGAATACCGCAACGACTGTCTGGGGAAAGATATCTGGATTGATCAATGGCCGAAAGAAACCGGCGATAAATCCGGAAGCTGCTCCAATAAGTCCGGAACTTCTTCAATCTCTGAACCAAATGGACGTAGACCCGGAACCCAAAAAATAAGTATAGATAGTACCTTTTCAGAGGGTATTACACCATTTAAGGGGGTAAGTAATTCATTTCGAAGAATTACTTACCCCCTTTCTGGACGGTCCCTTCTCGCTATCGCGGTGCCTTGCCATTCTGCAAGAAGGCTAATACGTGCGAAGACAGTGTCTTCGCGGGTGGCGCTACTAACCTCAAACGTCCTGTTTGAGTCATGGCAACAGGGACACTTGACCATCCACGGTCGTCGCATTTAGAAAAGAAACAGGATGAGTAAAATCAGCGCAAGTATACCAAGCGTCCCAAGGGTCACAGTGATGCCAAGCGTCGCCAGGTTTATTTGTGCTAAAAGTACATTAGAGAAAAAGGCAATAAAGAAGAACAAGGTCATCGCCAAAATACCCGCCCCCAAGGGCGGGGACCGTAGAAGAGGAACGAGGCTTTTAAATCCATAATCCCAAGTATCTACTGCCTTGGGCTCCGAACATCCACGCGGTGGGGATGGGGAGCTCTGCGGAAAAACTGCAGGAAAGATGGGATTACTGGATCGAGTTAGCAAAGGCATGGGTGTTTCCTCCATTCCCTGTACCATTTGGAGTTCCTATTCCGGCTCGTTCAATAAGGAATTGGGCAATGATTAAACCAAGGGCGATAAGTAGGTTGCCGGGTGCTCCCGGAACTTCAAATAATGGGACGGTAAACGAAGTATCCGGGCTTCCGTCAAAAGGAGCGAACGAAGTTGAAACAAATAGGGAGACACTTAAATTATCGGGGAAAAGTGGTTCGTCCCCACCGACGGGGCCAGAGCCTTGCCCTGGAACAGGTGAAACGGATGGAACGGTTGAAGGCATAGGGACTTGCCCTTTGATGGTTGCATGCACAAGCTGGTTTAGTTGTCCCAAGGTCAGGGTCTCGGGATAATGAATTGAAATCGTGCGGGATAGGTTTGGAGGATGAACCAAATCTCGTTTAAAAAGAAACGACATGAGCATATCCAAGCCAACTATAATCATTGAGGCAAAGTGGAGTTTGATGGATGCCAAAGGTAAGATCATCGCACTGACAGGGCTAAACTGCAAGTCGCGCCGGATAGGGCTGGTCACTAAGATAGAAAAAGAGAAAGGAGTCGCCGGCAACTGGGGTGAACAGTAATATTGGTTGATCACAACGTTTCTCCTTTCTCAAAGATCTTATCAAAACCAAGTGTGAATCGTTACCCATACCCCTAAGATGACCACGATCAGGAGCGCGATGAACGTCACGGGATGTGTAATATCGTTAACGAATTTAGGTCCCTGATAACCGCCGACTTGCACTTTTCAATAACACTTCCTCTTTATTGTTTTTGAGTAAATCCAAGCGGGAGTTTAAGGCCTTTTAACATTTCCGGCGAAATTTGCATCTTCTCCATAGAGTCTCCGCCGCCGATTCTGTCAAGAATTTGCTGGGCCATGCCTTTTAACTCTTCCGGTATGGGGAGATCATTGGCCGAGGGCATGCCATTCATTGCGGTAGTTAGGGTTAGGTTGACCATGGCCATAAGTTTTTCAAATTTTTGCTGTTGAATAAAGTATGCTTTGATCAGGGGATGTTTATTTATAAGACGGATCTTAAGATCAAGTAGCGCTAGAGATTCTTTTTCAGGAACAACTTTACTGATCATTTGAGTGGTTACCAACCCGCGCTCTTTTTCTTGGTACTGGATAAAGGCTTCTCGGCTTAGAGGATCAGTCATAATGGAAGCTTCTGCAGCTTTTAAACCTTGAATTTCGGGGGTTTGAGACAGGGCTTCACCCAATTCGCGGGCCTTGTCAATGTAACTCATAGGGGCACCTCCTTTTTTCCTTATACAAAATATGCGTTGAAAGGCGTACTGGTGTACGATGGGTTCCTTCGGAGAGATGAAAATAAGATTACAGTTGAGAAGGAGAAGGAAAGTTGAGAATTGCGTAGAATCCCTTCTGTATAGAAAGGGGGAATGTTTATGCGTACATTTCGATTGGAAATACGCTTGATTCAAGCCGCTGCAGGGCTTGCTTTTATCGTGCTGATCGCTGGTTTTTTTGGATTATGGGGACAGGGTGGCAAAGAACCAGTGGGAGGGACAACTATCCAGGGATTAGAATCGAAATCCGCTCAAACCTTGAGCAATTCAAAGATTGTCGCTTTGGGTGACTCGTTTACTTTAGGATATCCGCTTGACGCGGCACATTCCTGGCCTAAGCGCACGGCGGATATTCTGCAGGTTCCGGTGATCAATAAAGGAAAAGGATATCAGACGGCGAAAGATCTGCTCGATCGTTTCGATACGGATGTAGTGGCCGAGCAACCGGGCCGTGTGATTATTTTTGCCGGGATTGGCGATGCGCTTCAGGGGGTACCCCTGGATGAGGTTCAAACAAATATTCAAGCAATGGTGGAGAAGGCAAAAGCCAACCGGATTATTCCAATTTTAGCTTTGCCCCTTGAGTATCCGGGGTTTCGACAAGCCATTAAAGACACTCGCGAATGGGAGATGAATTACGCTTCGACGCAAAATATCATGACATTGGACTTTGCGACTGTGTTGTTTGACGCAGACGGGAAATTCTTAAGCGGTTTATCCTCAGATGGAAAGTATCCGAATGCCAAAGGGTACGTGACGATGGGAGATTATGCAGCAAGCGTCCTCAAGTAAGAGGGTCCGCGAGATACGGCCTGTTTCCCGCGCTTCGGAAAAGGCGGATTAGCGTGCAAGTCGGGACAGTTCTCGACTTGCATTTCTTGCATCTCGCGCCCCGTCGACCCAAGCCGGAGGAAGTTTCTTAGCTTAGAGAGCACGGAGAGAGGAATCGCGTTAATGAGTGAAGTCGATGAGGCTTGAAGAAACGCATTGGTCGCACATTCAGAGAAGCCCAGAGGTTATGCGTTTTAGCCTCAGCGACAAGCGAATAGCGATGGAACGTGTGCGACCGTGCTAAGACACTGACTCACAGGCCAATTAACGTAAAAAAGATAAATCCGATAGTTCCGCCGAGTAGGGCATAACGAGGATGTCGTTCACGAGAGAGGGGCCAGAGCTCCGCGAAGATAAGAAAACTCATTGCACCTGCGGCGAGGGCAAGAAAGAAGGCCAGGGAATTCTGAACACCTTCAAGGGCGAAGATTCCAGCCAAGGCACCAAGTGGAGTGAAAAAGGCGATCCCGATGTTCAGTAGAAGAATTTTCCACCAACGGATTCCAGCCATTCTTAAGGGCGCTGTGGTCGCCATCCCTTCTGGAAGATTGTGTAATGTGATGGCAAAGGCAATAAGAAGGCCAAGGCCGGGGGCAGCTTCTTGGCTGACGGCGATAGCCATGCCTTCAGGGAGATCATGTAAAGCTATCCCAGTTGCAACGAGAAGACCGGTCCTTTTTAGACGTTGACGCCGGGACAGGGGGAGAGTGTTATTGAAGACACTTAGGCGAATCTCTGCAAAGTACATGAAGAGAAGGCCTAAAACAAATCCCATGCCCACCTGAAGCGGTGGGCCGATCTCCCAAGCATTCGGAAGCAAATCAATGCTCACGACTGCAAGCATCACCCCGCCGGCTCCGGCTAAAAGGGAGGCAAGAACACGTTCTTTTGGCATACCAAATAACAGGACGAGTAGGCTGCCAAATGTTGTTGCCAGTCCGGCAATCATACTAATCCAGATAATTTCGTACATGTCGGGCATGAGTGACTCCTTTCTATAATTTAACGATACCCATATTTATGGATTAAAGCAGTGTTTTATACAATAAAAATACAAAGACCGAGAATTTACACAGACAGCCCTTCACTTAATTATGAGGGGGCTGTCTGTTTTGGCCTAAAATACTTAGTATATGAAACGAAAATGTACTATTTATTAGGACAAAGCATAGGTTTAGAGTGAGGATAGGGAAACTTCTCAGTGGAGTAATCAACTGAAGTTTGTTTAACTTATTCAGGGGCTAAATGTTCGAACATTGAGTATTGAAAATCGAACTGGGGAAGGGGCAATAAATATGAAAGTACGGATTTGGAACAGTTTTCTCGGGGGGGTTGTTCTCTTCAGCCTCATTTTTATTGCGGGCTGTGGGACACTGGAGACTTTAGTGAATAAGGATGGGGCTGCGACATCATTTGGAGATTTTATTGGTTGGAATAAAACTGCTACTATTCCAGATGCAACAACTGCGACAACTTCTGCGGAGACCAAGACAGTAGTACTGTATTTTGCGGATTCAACGGGTAAATATTTGGTCAAAGAACAACGTATCTTGCCTAAGACAGTAAGTCTGGCGAGAGAAACAGTGACTCAGTGGTTAAAAGGTCCCGCAGAAACTGGAACGACGGTGCAGGCTTCAGTTCCTACGACTACGGTGCTACTTGATATTGCCATAAAAGAAAATGTGGTCGTCGTCGATCTAAGTAAAGAATTTTTGCAACCTAATGCTAAGGTATCACCAGAAGTCGCTCTATATGGGCTTGTCAACACGCTAACTCAGTTTGCAACAATAAAACAAGTGCAGATTCGCATCGAGGGAAAACCGCTAACCAAGTATGCGACAATCGACGCCACAATGCTGAGCAATAAAGCGAGTTTAGTGAAGGGAAGTACCGCCACCACCACAACCCCAATTGTTCCAAGTTCAAGTACGGGCTCAGGGGTTACTGCGCCTGATAATACCAGTAATGTAGTCCTTCCTGATTCACCCAGCTCGATCAACCTTTTCAATTATCCTCCTAGTTCCACCTAAGGAGAGTCTGCGGGACACGTCCACTAACACCTTTTAGTTTGAGTTATGCGGTGGCCCAAATTATTAAGAATAGCAGCTCCGGCAGCCTGGTTTAGAAGATGTGCAAAACGTTTGAAGTATCGGAGCGATTATTATTATTGTGATGACAGCTGCCATCAAGGATTTATTTAAATTTTTTAGATCATTATTTGCATAGT
>NZ_JCAIJG010000032.1:0-3103 GCF_059735615.1 Desulfosporosinus sp. Tol-M2 | reverse complement strand
TTCGAAATCTGTAAGCAGTGATTGAATTCCGATAAATCGATAGGTGTGATATAGGAGTGACTTTCTTGAAGAATAATAAAAAGGTTGTTACCTTAGTCTATGGTTGCCAAATGTCAGAACGTGATGCCGAAACCTTGACGGAGATTACAAAACGCTGTGGTTATACGCATACATTGGACCTTAATGCCGCAGACTTAGTAATTGTTAATACTTGTTGCGTAAGAGAAAGTGCAGAGAATAGAATCCTTGGAAAAATCGGAGAACTGAAAAAACTTAAGGATCGAAATATAAACGTCAAGATTGCTGTCACCGGCTGTATGGTTCAACAACCAGGCGCCTTGGAACGATTGCAGAAACGAGCACCTCATGTGGATCTTTGGGCCGGAACCCATAATTTACACGATTTTTCCGCCCTAATACATAAGGTAGAACAAGGAGAAAAAGTGGCAGAAGTTTGGCAAGAACCGAAAGCAATCCTCGAAATTACACCGTTTGCAGAGCAAGGCAAGCTACAGGCAAATGTAAATATCATGTATGGTTGCGATAACTTCTGTTCATATTGCATTGTTCCACATGTGCGCGGCAGGGAAAGGAGCCGTAAACCTGAGGAAATACTGCAAGAAATCGAATCCCTGGTGAGCAGGGGCTGCCGAGAGGTCACCTTATTAGGCCAAAATGTGAACTCCTACGGAAAAGAGTTTTCAACCGCCTATGACTTTGCGGATCTACTCCATCAAGTGGATCAAATCGCACTTCTTTCCCGGATCCGCTTCATCACTTCTCATCCCAAGGATTTATCCAATAAGCTGATTGAGACTGTTGCCGAGGGGAAGAAGCTTTGTGAGCACTTCCATCTTCCCATTCAATCAGGCAGTAATTTTATTTTAGAGCGCATGAATCGGAAATATACAAGGGAATACTATTTAAACCGTATTCAAAAAATTCGTGAACTTATCCCGAATGCCAGCATAACAACGGATATTATCGTTGGTTTTCCTGGTGAATCAGAAGAAGACTTCGAACAGACCCTCGCGATAATGAATCAAGTTCATTTTAGTCAAGCTTTTACCTTTATGTTTTCTAAACGTTCAGGAACGCCGGCCGCGAAGATGGAAAATCAAATTCCTTTAGAAGTCAAAAAGAGACGTTTACAGGAATTGATGAGTGTCCAAAATCAGGAAAGCCTTGAATGGCGGCAACATATGATTGGAAAAATGATAGAAGTTCTTGTGGAAGGTCCCAGTAAAACAAATTCCAAGCGATTAACCGGACGAACTCGCGGCAACGAACTCATCGTTTTTAATGGTAATCCGGAAATTATTGGAACGTTAGTTAATGTTAGGATTAATGAAGCAGGAGCCTGGACCCTAATTGGCGTGGTCGAATAGGAAGAGAAAAATTGCTGGCCAATGAATTTAATGCAGGGATTCAGAATTCTATGTAGAATGTAATAATAGAATGTAAAATTCGGAGGTATGTTGATAATGTCTAACTATGAAGTTAAAGAAAAGGCAGAACTCTTGGCTGAGGCCATTACCCAAAGTCCGGAACGTACCGAATTACTTAGAGCGCAAGAGGCAATGACTGCTGACGAGTCAGCCCAGCAATTGATTGCGGAATTTCAGGTAGCTTACGATTGTTATATGGAAAATGAAAAAAGTGGTGGGCTAGCCGATAAAACTGAGGTCAATCGAATTCAAAGCAGAATGGATGGTAACCCTTCCATTGCCGCCTATATGACGGCACAAGACAAATTTAGGGAAATGTTGGATATCGCTAATACCATTCTTACCAATGCGATTACCGGTTCTTCAGGCGATTGCTCCTGCCAAGATGACATTTGTGATTCTAACCGATGCTAGACTAGTGGATGTAGTAACAGTGGGTACTGTTGCTCGTGAAGCTAACACTTGACGAAGTATAATAGGTTATTAAAAGGGAAGAGCTAAATCGTAGCTCTTCCCTTTTAGGATTAAATGTCAGGCTAAATAAAACCTATTTGCTTAATGGGGGAAATAGCGTGAAAAATATTATTCATTACGCAAAGAACGAAAAGAGAACCTTCACAAGCAAAGCGTTTTGTGCGGTGGACAGTCTGGTCCTGTCGCAGTGTGCCTATCTCTATTTTGACGGATTTTTCGCTGATATAATGGAACGGTCAGCCCCCGTCACAATAGCGGCGATAGCAGCGAATGAAAATATTGAAAGCCTCTATCAGTATACAATGGACAGCAAAAATAATCAGAAGCTTCTGCCGGCACTTGCTAATAGCCCAAGGTTCCGTAATATTGAGATTTACTATTATGTGAACAAACTGGATTATGCAAATGAAAAGCAGTTTTCGGCCTGTACTTTTATTCTTAATGACGGTACCGCCTATGTTGCTTACAGGGGTACTGATTCCTATTTTGTTGGCTGGAAAGAAGATTTCAATATGGCCTACACCTGCCCTGTTCCTTCACAGGAAGAGAGTGTTTATTATCTTAATACGGTGGGGACGCTTTTATCATCAAGGCTGAGGATAGGCGGGCATTCCAAGGGGGGCAATCTTGCTGTTTACGCCGCGATGAAATGCAATACCGACATACAAAGCCGGATCATCGATATTTTCTGCCACGACGGACCTGGTTTTCGGGAGGAAGTATTTGCAAGCTCAGATTATAAAAAAATTAAAGACCGAATACACCTATACGTGCCGCAGTCTGCACTGATTGGGCTGCTCTCGGAGCATCGTGAAAAGTACGTTGTCATCAAAAGCAGCCGGATAGGTATAATGCAGCATGACCCTTACTCGTGGCTGATTGAGGGAAGCGATTTTGTATATCTGCCGGATGTAAAGCATATAGCGGTTTTAGCTAACAAAACCCTGACAAAATGGTTGAGTTCCTTGGATGATAAAAAGCGCGAAGTATTCGTTGACACCTTATATAGTGTTATTAAAGCAACCGGAGCAAAAACCTTTTATGATTTAACGGAGGATCGGCGGGATAAAGCGCTCGCCGCGCTGGATGCCATCCGCGGAATTGATGAAGAAACCAGGCGCTTTGTTAGACAAGTGGTGAGGTCGCTCATCTTGATGGCAGTTAATACCCTTCGGGCCGAA
>NZ_JCAIJG010000092.1:0-8313 GCF_059735615.1 Desulfosporosinus sp. Tol-M2 | reverse complement strand
ATTACATAGTAATATATATATGTGTTTTTTCATTTATACTTCCCCCCCAAAGGTATATAACTTAGAATTATCAAGAATAAAACCTCTATTAGAGTATTGCTTGTTAACTTTTAACGAGGTCATATTTTTCATTTCTTTTTTTATTTTTATCCAATATTTATCATACTCGCTAGTAATGTCTGAATTTAATGTGTACTTATCACTTTTTAAGTCTCTCAATTCTCCTTTTTTTATTCCAGTTTCAATTGAATAGTCGTAGGCTTTTTTAAATGTTACGATACGGAAGGCATTGTAATATTCGTAAGTATTCCAATAATCCTCCATACTCATATTTGCTGCTGTGCAAAAATTATTAATAAATTTTTGAAATTCTTCTGTTTTTTCAAATACCAATCTTTCGGATTTAATAAAATCATCAATCTCGTTTTTTGTTGGTAGAACATTATTTTTTATCGCATAGCTCATAATTAATTTTTCTTCAACTAAAATGTTAAAAATGGCTTTATCATCCATATCTCCAAATCCGGCTGCCTGATTAATGCCTTTTCTAAATTCGATTTCTGCAATAGATATTGGTAATAGATCAACATTTGAAACTACATCTTCGTAATTCACCAACTTATTTTCTACTACTTCTAATGACTTAGAAAGTAATTCAGGATTATTCTTAATGAATTCACCACCTAGTTTAATATATTCTTCTACGCTTTTTTTCTGGTCAGCATAATAATTTTGATATGATATACCAATAGATACTGTAATTAAAAGTGTAGTCAGAGCGCCTACAACTAGTAACTTTTTGATCATTTCATTTCCTCCTTATAAATATACATTTGAATGGGATAGATTAAATAATTCTCCTTCCTTTCTCTCTATCTCCCTTCACAAATATCCCCAGTAGGTGTAATATAAAAATCACCTACTATTTTGCGTAGGGGGCTAACGCCATCAGATCTATGGTACTTTGCGGGTATGATGATCTGATGGCATCTCTATTTTAAACAGCAACTGCCATTCAAAAACTAATAGTAGTTGCAAATATTATAGAGTCTACTCAACCATTTATCCTTTAACCTTTATTGGATATTTTTGAAAAACTCGGGATGCATTGACGGTTATACGAATTGTTCCTACTTCCTATAATAAACAATTATGTCCTCATGTGACTAAAAGCTGATAGATATTAGCTCGGCGTATATAACTGTTAATTTGTTGTCCCGCCCTAGATCAGTATATCGTAAATTGATAAACTTTGCCCCCGTAGTTTTACTAGGTTAATTCCTAATATTTTACAACAAATTATTCCTTACTTCGACTTTCCCTGCTTTTAAACGGTTATGAGTTATTATTTTGAATAAACACTCTCGAAGAGGTCTTTAACCTGAACTATCAAAACTCAAGAGTTTCAGACAACAGAAAACTTCTAAATAATATAAAGATGAAGGATTTAGCAATTGCTAAATCCTTCATCTTTATATCTTAAGACTGCTTCCAAACGTGTGTTCACCTTTAATTTGAGAAAGATATTTCTAACGTGAAAATCAACTGTCCGTACGTTAATGCCTGTGACTAAGGCAATCTCTTTGCTACGGAAACCTTGTGATACTAATTCAATAATTTCTATTTCTCTAGGGGTTAGAAGGTTACATGGCTTTTTTTCGTAGTTAACTGGAATATGTACGTTATTATCATTATTTTTGGATTGAAGTAAATTCTCTAAACCTTGCGACAGATAAACCTCACCATCATAAACTGTTAATATCCCCTGAATTAATTCCTTTACTGAACATTCTTTAAGTAGGAAACCATTTGCCCCTTTACTTAGAGACTTAGTAACGTAACCCTTGGGATTATGTCCGGTCATCATAAGAATCTTAACTTTTGGTTGAACCTTTTTTATCTCATCTATTAAATCCGTCCCACAGATATCTGGGAGCTGAATATCTAACAAAACGACGTCAATCTCAGTTTTACTAAAAAAGTCCAGACAACTTATCCCGTTCTTGGCAATTCCAACTACCAAAATCCGGGGTTCAAAAGATAATAACGCGACGGTTCCTTCTGCAAAAAGCAAATGGTCATCAACTACTAGAATTTTTACTTTTTCTAATTCCTCAGAATTGAAAGACACTTCAATTTACCTCCATCTAGAAATAGGCTCTCGAAACTTTATTTATAAGAAATTTGAGACTATGGTTCCCACTACTTAACCCAGTTCGATTCTATTTTAAACTTAATAGGAAATCAACTGGTTCGACAGGATTTGCCATTTTTTCTTGTTTCTATGGTATTATTAGGACAATTATAAATCCCGCCCGAGAATTAAAGCAAATGTCTCATAAAAAATATTCTGATATGCTAAAATCTTATTTTTCTTCTTACATATTAAAAGTGAGATGCAATAAGCCATAAATAAGCGATTTACTTCTCTCTATGATTAAAAGGTATGGATAGGACAAAATTTTGTAGAAATAGGAGCACCACTAATACCGATACCCCCGTACTTAATTAACTGTTATTCCTCTATTTCCTCCACCCTCCACCCACTCTTTAACTGAAATACAAAATGCGTTGGCGAGAAAACTTCAATCTCCTCAACCAACGCATTAAATATTTGTTCATCAAATTCCTCAAGCAGTGAATCCCAGCTATTTATAGTCTTTAGGATTTCGTCAAACCTTTGCTTCAACCCATCCTTCAAGTCATTTACCTTATCGTGTTCAAGCCTTTTCTTTCGGAATTCCTCCAATTCTTCAGAATATTTTTTGTACTCTTCATTATAAACCTCGGAATCAACATTATTATTAACCTGAAAACTAATAAACCTTTTTAGCTCATTTTTTAATTCATCTAATCGTTTATCCGAAGCTTCAGTTCCTCTAATCAACCAGATTCCCTTTGAGCAATGCTCTTCGTTCTTTCTCATCTTAAACCTAATTAAATATTTCTCTGGAAATGATCGGGGGGGGTGTTCGTCTTATGGTAATACTTTTAAGGCAAAAATTTAGCGACCTCGTCATTTCCGACAGAGCCGCTATTCTGTGATTTCCTCGCTTACGTCGCCTATGAAATTGTAGATGATTCGTACCTCTTGCCGTTGCTGGCCGTCGACCTTTTCAGCTTGCCCGACGATGATTTTCTCAATCAGCGTTGCCGCTATCTCTGGGGTCAACTCCGTTATATCGGTAAATTGCCGTACCAGTTTTATGAACCGTTCCGCACTGTCGGTCTTTTCCTTATCCTCAGCGATGGCAATCCGCAGTTGCTCACAATGGGTGCGAATTTTTGTTTGTTCCGTTTCAAAGCCATCGAGCATTTTGGCAAACCGCTCTGCACTGAGGTCTCCGACCACCTTGTCCTCGTATAGGCGGTTGATGATGCGGTCAATTTCATTTAAACGTGCTTGCCCCTCGGCGAGTTCTTTCTCGTTCTTGCGGAGAGCGTCTTCACCGCTACGCCTTGTTTTCCGCTCCACCATTTTCACGAATTCGTCCTCGTGCTTCTGGGCGAAAGCCGTGACCTTACGAAGGTGGGTAAGCACAACCGTGTCCAAATCATCGCGCCGAATGTAATGGGTCGAGCAGAGGTTGTAGTGCAGGTGGTATCCGCACATATAGCACCCACTGTGGGATTTTAGCCTCGGTGTAGGCTTAAAGTACAACTTATTCCCGCAAGTATCGCAGTAGAGCAATCCGTTCAAGGGGCCTTTGTCGTAGACGTTGACCTTCCTGTGCCGCCCGCTTTCCCTTATCCTGTGAGCAGTCTGCCAAGTTTCTTCATCTATAATGGCTTCTTGCGTATCCCGCGTGATTATCCACTCGCTTTCGGGAAGTTGTATGCTTTTCTTGTTTTTGTAGGATACTTTTTCACGTCGGTAACTTACGGTATGTCCAGCATACTCATAGCGGTCGATAATCATAATGATTGACCCTAAGTGCCAGAGTTCAGGTAACTCGTCCAAGTTAAGGCGTCTGCCGTACCTGTACAGCCCAAACTGCATCATGTGCTTGGCGGGCGTGTCTATCTTGCGTCGGCTCATCTCTTCGGCAATTTGTTTGAATGTCATACCTCCCATATAGAGCTTGTAAATCTCGCGCACAACCTCAGCGGCTTCCTCGTCGACCACCCACTTTTTGGGGTCATCTTCCGACCGTTTATATCCATAGGGTACATTACCCGTTATATGTTCACCTGAGTTTGCCCTCGCCCGCATACCTGCTTTCACCTTTTTGGAGATGTCGCGGCAATACCATTCATTGATAATGTTGCGGAACGGTGTAAAATCGTTATCGGCTGTATTCGTGCTGTCTACGTTATCATAAACAGCGATGAATCTCAAAAAGAGATGTTCTGTATACCGATGATCTTGCAGCCTTTTTGAGCAAGACAAACCCGGATCTGAAGGAAGATGAAGTCAGTCAGCTCGTTGACAATGTTCGTCTTGTGGGTGCTGAAAGCGACTTTGCAACACTGCACAAGGTCTATGGCTGGATGGTTGACGGTGTTCAATATACTCCGCATAGCGGAATAGCCAGAATGGTATCGCTCATTGACTTTAAAAACCCGGACAAAAACAAAAATATCTTCCGGGTCGTCAACCAGTTTGTAGTTGAATACACCAATAACGGCAAAAAAGAAAACCGCAGACCGGATGTTCTCTTATATGTCAATGGAATGCCGCTGTGCGTCATTGAGATGAAGAATCCTGCAGATGCCAATGCCACCATTCATGAAGCTTGGAAGCAGGTCAATATCCGTTATTGGAGAGATATTCCGCATCTGCTGCACTACTGTCCCCTGGCTTGTATATCCGATGGCGTGAAAACAAGACTCGGTACGGTTCGCACTCCCTATGAGCATTTTTATTCCTGGCGCAGAGTAAATGACGGGGACAGGGTGTCTACGATGCCTTTTGCGGAAATGGAGAACATGATAAAGGGCGTTTACAGCCCGGCAAGATTCCTTGAGATATTCCGTGACTATGTCTATTTTCAGGACAGTATTTATGACCGCAACGAGGTTGAAATCGTTTGCCGTTATCCGCAGTTCTTTGCGGCAAGATTGCTTAAACAAAGCATCGCCAAATCCGTTGTGGAGAAAAGCGGCAAAGGCGGCACCTACTTCGGTGCGACCGGTTGCGGAAAGACCTATACAATGGCCTTCCTCGCTCGTCAGCTTGCTCTTCGCTGCACAGATATCCCGGAAATCGGTTCGCCGACAATCGTTATGATTGTTGACCGGGAAGAACTTCAGAAGCAAGGTGCAAAGCTCTTTACAAAGAGTAAGGAATTCCTGAATCTCGGTGAAGTCTCGGTTGTTCAAAACCGCGCGCACCTGAGACAAGAGCTGGGCGCACGCCAGAGCGGTGGTTTCTATATCTGCACGATTCAGAAATTCTGCGACAGAGAGGACGATAAAATCGGCCTCATCAATAACCGGCAGAACATTATCTGCTTTTCTGATGAAGCGCACCGCACCCAGTTGGAGCACTCCAAAAAGATTCAGTTCAGCAAGGACGCTGACGAGAACATGAAGGCTATGGTGTCTAAGCCATATGCCAAAGTGCTGAAAGAAGCGTTCCCTCAGGCAACCTTCGTGGGATTTACCGGCACACCGATTGCAGAAACCTACCAGACCTTCGGTGAAGAGATTGACCGTTACACCATGGATCAGGCCGTTGCGGATGGACTGACAGTTTCCATCAAGTATCATCCCCGCATTGCGAAGGTCTTGCTTGATAAGGAAAAGGTAAAGCAGATAGAGGCCTATTACAAGATCTGCGCCGATGAAGGCGCAACCGAAGAGGATATCGAGGCAAGTAAGAAGGCCATGAGTTCTATGGAGATCATTCTCGGAGAACCTTCCCGGCTTGAGCAGCTTGCCGTGGATATCCATGACCACTATACTGCCGCTTGCAATGAAGATCCAGACAGAGTTCAAAAGGCCATGATTGTCTGCTCCAGCAGACCGATTGCCTATGCTTTGCTCAAGAAGTTCAAGGCAAAGTATTCGGAATGGTTTGAAGAGAAGAAAGTGGCGGACGGAGTATCTGCCACTGCCGAAGAACTGAGGGAACTTAAGCCAATGCCCTTCATGGCAATGGTTACGAGTGTCGGTAAGAACGACGAAGCCGAAATGTACAATTATCTCGGCGGCGTTTCAAACGATAAGCGTTCCGGAGACCTGGATGCAGCCTTTAAGCAGGAAAAATCCAATTTCCACGTCGTTATCGTCGTGGACATGTGGATCACCGGCTTTGATGTTCCGTCCCTCACTTATATGTACAACGATAAGCCCCTGAAGAAGCATATGCTGATTCAGACAATCAGCCGTGTCAACCGGAAGAATCCCGGCAAGGATTACGGCATGATTGTGGATTATATCGGCATACGTGAAAACATGCGTGAGGCCATGAAGGTGTACGGGGGCGACACATCCATCGCTCCTACTGCGGATGATGTTGAGCAAGCAACCGGCGTGTTCAGAGAGGAATTGACCATTCTGAAGACGCTGTTTACGGATTATGACTTGTATCCGTTCTTGAACCCGAATTGCGACCCCGTCAAGCGCTATACGCTTCTTGCAAAAGCTGCGGAGTATGTATTCGCTTCCACGCAGGAATTGCAAGCTGAAGGCAGCAAAGGTTCTCAGACGGTATCCTTTAAGACCTACTTTCTAAATACAGTTAAGAGGATGAGATCCGCTTTCGATATTTGTCAGCCCTCCGGTGAACTTGGTGAAGAAGAATCCGCCCTTGCCCAGTGCTTCATGGCTATCGCCGGTTTTGTCCGCAAGATGAGCGGAACAAGCGATGTCGATGCCGATACCATGAACAAGGCCGTTGCCAGGATGGTTGAAGAAGCATTGAAATACAATGAGGTCGAAAGTGTACTCGAAAGTGGTGAGCAGGAAGATATCTTCAGTCCTGAGTATTTTGAGAAACTGTCTGATGTGAAGATGCCAGCCACAAAGCTAGAGATGCTGGTTAAAATGCTCCGCAAGCAGATCAAGGAATATGGCAAGATCAATCAAGTTGCTGCGAAAAAATTCCAAGAAATGCTTGAGAAAACGATTGAGGAATACCACGAGCGGCGCAAGAACCTTTATTCAGAAGAAGCTGGGGTGACTCAAGAAGAAGCTTCTGATGACATTATCAAAAGCGCAACAGAACAAGCCCTTGCTATCTTGCGCGAGATGAATGCCAATAAAGAGAGTTTTCGCAAAATAGGACTTACTTTTGAAGAGAAGGCATTCTACGATATTTTAGTATCTCTTCGTGACCAGTACAATTTCGAGTATGGCAACGATAAGTCTGTGGACGGCGTTGTCATCAACGACAGGTGTAAAGAGCTTGCAAAAAAGGTCAAGGAAATCATCGATACCAAATCATCCTTCGCTGACTGGCTCAACAATCAGAATGTTCGCGATCAGCTCAAACTTGAGATTAAAATCTGCCTTATCAAGAACGGATACCCGCCGCAGTACAGCCCGGAAGTATTCAGCAAGGTGATGGAGCAGGTCGAGAACTTCGAGGAAAACAATTGATCATTGAATTACAAAGGCAGAAACCAAGAATGCATGGAGAAGCCCCATAACGCTGAAAAAGCCTGTTATACAGCGGATTTGAATACCTCTACAGGGCAAATCCCTAGAGGAACATTTAGGGCTGACCAATCAAGATATTGTATGACTTGTTTCCGAGAACGGATAAACGCTATTAAAAACGTGGACATGTTTACACGCACGGATAGAGCTCACAAAACCATGATCGACGTATTCCTTTATATGAAAATCAGCCAAAAACATACCCGACATCAATCTGATGCTATCGTTCCACGTTGAGACAGTAGTATTGATGTCAAAAGTGGTGAAACGAGTGTGTAAAAAAGCCTATAAATAAAGGGATTTTAAGTTTTGTAGGCTGGAGCCGGAACTTGAAAATCCCTTTTTATCGGTTCGCGGGGATATGTCACCAAGAAGGCAGATTTGATAGTTAGGTGGATAGATTAGATGCTCGTGCTTGGTGACAGAACAGATTAGATGTTAGTCTCACGAGTAAGCAGATTAGATGGTTTTTGAATCAACATTCGCAGACTTCATATTTTATTACCATAAGACTAACACTCGTGAGTATTATTCACATACCGCAGCAAAGCTGCAGACAATAAAAATAAAATAGCCGTTCCTCAATAAATCGGCAACTAAATTGCCAGTCCCAAGATATCGGATGATATAATGGGCAGTGGTAAAACACTGAATGCGAGGTAACGGCTATATGAAGAGTATAAATAATTATCACGATCAAATCAAGGG
>NZ_JCAIJG010000140.1:0-8110 GCF_059735615.1 Desulfosporosinus sp. Tol-M2 | reverse complement strand
TTCTACGGGACCACTTACTGCTACACTACCACTGATTTCAATGGGACCACTTACTGCTACACTACCACTGATTTCAATGGGACCACTCACCGCTACGCTGCCGCTTACGGCTACACTCCCACTTATTTCTACGGGACCACTTACCGCTACACTACCACTGATTTCAATGGGACCACTTACTGCTACACTACCACTGATTTCAATGGGACCACTCACCGCTACGCTGCCGCTTACGGCTACACTCCCACTTATTTCTACGGGACCACTTACCGCGATATCGCCTGTTACGTTCATAATACCACTCGAAGTGGTTAGAAGCGGTTGAACATTTTCAGAGCTATCTATCCCATATATTTTTACTGGCAAAGAATTGGGATTATCCTGAAATACTTTATAGTTTGGCATTATTGTCTCTCCTTTCCTCCCAAATTCAATAAACTTGGGTATATAAGCTTGGTCTAGGCCTTAATTTAGTATATGAAAAAAAAACATAAAGTTACTTCTAGTTCTTCCAACTTCTTCTATACTCAGGCCCCAAGCACCAGATACATCGTTTTACATATTATATAGAGGAAACTTACTACATATGGAATTTTAACTCCATATGTAATTTAGTTGAACTTATCTCCAAAGGCGTATGTTATGTGAAGCCCAATATCCAGCATACGAACCTCAATTAGTCGCGATTAGCCATCAGATAATTAGAGTACTAAAGGGATGATTTTGGAGTGACTACTCTTAGCATCTGCATGATTATTAACAATGAAGAAAATTGCCTGCGCCGCTGCCTTTCTAGTATTGAAGCTATCGCCAGCGAAATCATTATCGTAGACACTGGTTCGGCAGATGACTCCCTACTGGTTGCCTCTGAATTTGGTGCGCTGGTATTTTCTTTTGAATGGGAAAACAACTTCAGTTCCGCCCGGAATTACAGCCTGGATAAAGCCAGCTGTGAATGGATTCTGGTACTTGACGGAGATGAAGAAATCGAAAGTAAATCTTATGAACTTCTTCAAGAAAAAATACGGACTCCGGATGTTGACGCCTACCTTCTGACCATACGCCAACCTTCAAATAACCAGCACGAAATTCTGGCCGGATCTTCTTTACAGCTAAGGTTATTTAGAAATAATAAACATTATCGATATCAGGGCATTATTCAAGAGCAGATTATTGATAGTATAATTGATCAGAATCCCTCAGTTGTGATTGAAACAGCCTCAAACATCACTATTCTTCATCATGGTTGCACCAAAGAAGATAACACAGACCACGATAGATTGAAACGAAACATTGAGCTTATCCAGCAGGTCCTGGAACGAGAAAGTGAACAACCGTTAAAATACTTTTTACTGGGACGAGAATACTACCATCATGACAAATTTTTAGAAGCGCTGGAGTATTTTCAGCTTGCCTACGACAAGTCTTACTGCCAGGCCGTTAATATCCCTGATCTGCAGCGTTCAATTATCATCAGTTTATATATGCTGGGTAAATCTTCGGAAGCTCTCGCCTTCGTAAATGATGCTCTCAATATGCGATCTGATTCAGCAGACCTTTATTACCTCAAGGGTATAATCTATAAAGACCTTGGGCTTTACTCACAGGCCCTGCCGTCTCTAAAAGAAGCCCTCGCTCGCTTCTCCCCGCCGCCTTATCGTGACCTTTTTTACTATCATTGTAAATACACTAGTCTGTACCTGCTGGGAAGTATATCAGAGTATTTTATGGATCTGGACGGCGCCCTGATTTATTATTATGAATCTCTCAAAAACAACCCCTATCTGATTGATCCCCTCAGAAGAATGATAACCATACTTCGTCCCCGTATTAATCCCGATTATACTATTGATTCCTTAAATCGAGTTTTCGATTTAAGCGCTAGGAATTTACAGTCCGAACTTACATCGATCTTTTATCATGAAGGTGCTTATCAACTCGCTCTTGACCGAATAAATCAATTAGAGGACTATGGACAAATATCAGAAAAAATATTGCTTTTTAAGGGTTTATGTTTGATGAGGATCAAAAAGTACACTGAGGCTGTGGATGCATTTCACAACATTACCCAGGACAAGAACCTCTATATTAAGGCCTTGCAATATATACTATTGTACTATTGGATAGCTAAGGATTACCGTAACGCCCTTGAATGCCGGAGACAAATAAAAAATGCTCAGGCTGATCCATCTACGGTATATGTCTTAAACCTTCTTACCCGCAGTTATGCAAACAAAGCTGGTATTATCCAAGAGAAGTCATATAACCTGGCTAAAGAATTAATGGGTCTGATAGTTGAACTGGGGGATAGCAACCAGGTAGATGCGGCCTTTGATAACCTTGTACCGATACTAAAAGAGCGGCCATCTTATTTACTGGCAGAACTGTACTATAATTATGAAAAATATGAATTGGCAAAGGCTGAATTCCTATCTCTCCTGGAAATAGGCAGTAATTACCCGCTAGTTTATTATTATCTGGGTAAAACCTGCTGGGCTCTCGGAGATTTAGAAACAGCTGTTCTGAATTTACAACAGGCTATTAAGAACGGATTAAATACTCCTAGAATAATTTGGGAAAAGGCACGTCTACACCAGGAACAGGCCCTTAAGACACTGAAAGAGGAAATGCACTATTTCCCCGATGAACATAGGATGAATCAGATCCAAGAACTTGAGGAGAATCTGATCGGAATTTAATGCAAATCTGTAACATTTTGGGCCTATTTTTTATCTGGTAAATGGTTTTAAGGAAATGGGGTAGTAGGTGTGAATATAAAAAATCAAGTATATAATGGGGATTTCCTACTATCTCAAGAAATTATTCCAGAATTCCCCGATGGATGGGTTCAGAAAGGCGGTGACACTACAACCCGTTGGGAGTGGCTTGGTCCTGTGCAAGGTCCACGGGCAATTGCAATTCTTCACCCCGGAGGTCAGCGAGCAGGTATTGCCCAAGCTTTGGATACTACAGTTCAAGCAGGCGAAATCCAACGTTGGGAAGTCAAAGCCATTTTGGAAACAGAACCGGCGGAAGTGGCATCTTATATTAAAGTATTTTTCGGGGCGGTAAGCCAAAAGGTCTTTTCCTTAACGCCAGGATCTACGCCCGAAGTTTTTAGCGAGATATTTGCAACGCCCGTGGGTACGAATGCAATCTTACTGGAGATTGGCATAATCGGCGAAGGCAAGTTAGTTATTCATGAAGTTGAAGCTTATCGTCTTTATCCGAATCGGGTTCTGCGTCTTGATGAGAAAGGGCAGGTTTATGCCCGGCATGTCGATAGTATCGGGCAAATCCAGATGCCCGTGTCCGTAAAAGTAATTAGCCCGGTGCCAATTCATGTTGATGTAAGCACTTTCGTAACCGCGGATATCCGGAATCTTACCCCGACCCGTGATGGAGTGCGTATTTATGGAAGTACCGGAACACCAGTAAATAGTACCTTTGATGGTTTGCTGCAAGTACAGATGGCCGGTCACGTTTTCCGAGAGAACGTAGAAAACGTGGTGGCCAATATTGCTCCAGCTGCCTCAATAGCTCAAGATGTATCGAGTCTGAATATGTTTTCATTTGCAGTTTCTAATTCTGGGGCTACCTCGTCATTTGTTCAGCTCCAGATTAGCCCCGACGGATTGGTATGGTCAGCGGATACACCGGACCGGGAAGTTAAAGCGGGTACTTTGGAGGTTTTTACGCCATCATTATTTTTACGCTATAATCGGCTAGTCTACCGGGCTAGTGTGGCCACTCCGCTGAAAGTTTGGTTTCAAGCCCAGAGTTAATCAGCTCATTTGATCCTTCAAATACGTGCCGTTTCCAGTTGCAGAACGTCCAACTTAGCCTCTACACGATTAAGAGTTTCACCTCTACCTTACCTCACCTTCATAATAAAAATTTTCTTCAGACGAAGTTTATCAAGGGATTAAATTAGCGATGTGTAATGTGCGCCACTTATCTTCCTATGAAGAAGGGGAGTGGGCGGTGTTATGGGGGTTTGCTTAAAATGTTTTTCTAACTTTGAGCCTGTACCCAAATTCTTAACGTGGTCAAATCATCCGACTTGTAAGATATTCTAGTGTAACGCAGAAAACTTACAGGGGAGACAATGACTAACTCTTCCGGACCGACCTCTTGTTGTTCACCCGCTGCCGTCCAATGAACGCCGTTCGGGCTAAGCTCTGCTTGCACACGCGCGGACACTGCTCCAAAATTATAGACCACAAAAGAAAACCGCAGCAAAGCAGAAACATCACGAGTTGTTGTTGCGGACATTGTCTGGTTAGCTGTAACATCTTCGATACTTTCATGAAACTCGTGCCCGCTGATTTCCACTTGCGCACGACCGCTAACTGACGTGGCGAAAGGAGCTTGACTGCTTCCGAAAATTTGCACCCTGTCGCGAGTCGGCGTTAGGTCCCGAATATCCGCATTAACATTCGCCTGAACTGTGACCGGGATCTTTAAAGGAATTGGCATTGCAAGGTGAATCGGCTTTATTATTTCTCCGATAGTCTGTATATGATTAATAGCTTGAATCTCCTTCTTTGCTTTTTTCACTCGCCTTTTCATACGATTTGGGGTAAGGGAATACGCGATCAGTTTATATATATATAAGTCGCCCAGCCCTAAAACGCCCGTCTCTAAGCGCAGAAACTTAATCTCGGAACATACACTTATAACCTGCTTAAACTGCTCTTGCTTCAACCCAGGAGTAAAGCTATATTCCCACGGTTTAGATACGTCACCATTTGATCTAATGGGGTAGATACGCAAATAGGCCTGCAGTTCGGGCATACCACTTTTGAAGAACATTAATATCTGCCAATCTTCATCTTTACGCACGTCAAGAGAAGCCTCGTATGTTTGGACAATTCCTGCTCTAAGAGCAGTCGTATTCTTTATCTCCAAAACAGGCTTTTCCAGGGGCGCATTTATAAAATTCCAGCTCGTTTGGTGATTCCCGCCAATTTGAAGCCAAGCGTCTGGAAAATTAGATTGGTTCTTGCTTTCTATTTGGAAATTTCCATTATATAGTTCATTGAACATCCCCGGGAAATTGTTTTTCATCTCAAAACCCTCCATCACCAGGCGATTATCCAAGAGCTGTCAATCTATCATATCGGTCAAACTGATAAAATAGCACTAAATTTATATACGTTTAAGATTAATGACAAAAAGTGGGCATTGATTCCTGCCGTGATTCGTGTTAAATTTGTCTTGTACAAGTTATCCAAGTTGTACAAGTGGTCTATAGAAACTAAAGACGTGAGCGCAAAACCTTAAATCTCCTGACGAGGAGGTTTCTTTTTTTCTACCAATCTATAATAAAAGGGAAGGGATTAGCCAATCACAAGCTAACGCCTTCCCTTTTATAAAATTCTATCAACTCCTGGTAATCTACACCTACACTTTAATATTCATGGGCAGTAACTTCACACTTCCCCAAACTGCCAAGCGATCATCTTTAATAATTAAAACGCCCTTAACCCCTCTGATCCCTGAGGCAAATTCGAGGGCTTTTGCCAAATCGTCTGTCGACTGAATAAAGTTCCCACAGGCGGTTGCTACCGCATCCGCCAAAGCCACTGCAGGAGAAAGTACAACAACTGCGTCAGCTCTACCAAAACTCAAGGAAGGCCCCACTTTACCCGAGGATGTACATATCCCCAGTGGGGTTTCGTTCGGTCGGATCTCTATGGTTACCCGATTCGATAGCGGTGAATCCCCCGCAAAAATTCCAACCTTCCGAATACGGCTCGAACGCAGGAAGATATCTCCACCATTTTCCACAATCACATCCCGTGAGCGTTTGGCGATTGATTTCCCAACCGACTCTGCCACGGCGCCGGCAACGGCAGCCATCGGCCCCACTCCAGCAAGACGCCCGGCTTCTGCCATAGTTTGAACCATTAATGGGGCATCCGGTAAAACAGTGTAAGGCGTTAAGGCACTCAGAAAACCAGGGTCTCTCTGGATATAGTCCTCAAGCGGTCTTCGACAAGCCCGAATCGTCTCTTCTACCCAGGCCACAAGTTCAGAAGAAAACCTCTCTTTACGAACCCCGATATCCAGGTCAGTTTCCGCCACAACCACCTGAAAATGCACCAGATCCACCTGGCGGTGATCCTGCCGATAAAAACGATCTGTGAAATCCAATTACAAACGAACCTCCATGGCCTTCATCGGGCAAACTTTCACACAAAGTTGGCAAAAAATACATTGGTCTCCATCAAAGCGGACTTCCATCGACGGGCGATCCATATATAAGGCACTGGTAGGGCAAATGCCTGTACAGGCCCCACACATGACACACTTTTCTTCATTACGCACAATTTCCTGATTAAGGGCCTGAACCGAAACCCCTAGATTACGTAAATAGCTTAGTCCTTTTTCACTTTGATCTCCGGTTACCTCCAAGATCATCGTTCCTTCTTTTTGAGGGTTGACATCCGCTTTTACAATGTTTACCACCAAGTCAAAGTCTTTAACCAAACGATAAACAATCGGTTTAACCGAGATATCTGTCCCGAAACGCAAAACTATTCTTTTAGGCGACATTTTATCAAACCTCCTTAATACAGTGAGCGATAATGCCGTCAGCGGGTGAAGGAAGAGTTTTGACGGGTTCTGTCAGTTGAAATTCCCCTTTTTGAATCCACACCTTTAAGGTTGAGGCGATTTCCCGAGCCCGTGGCATACTGGACAATGGAGCCGTATGCACTTCCTTGCCATTCACCTTGATCTTCCCACTCTTTAGTTCTGCATAACTGACATACCCCAGATTACCCGGTGTTAACGAAGGATACGCTTCCCCATAGTCGACTATGGGAGCAAACAATTCTTCATCCTTCAGGGCTGCATAGCGAGCAATTTCTTCATTGAGAATAGGGATAGGGATTCCGATCCCAACACTAAGGGTTGCCCCATATCCCAGATAACTGGTGCCTACCAGCCATCTGGGATTCATTTGTTTCAGATCCCCTGTGACTGCAAGTGTCCCCCCTGCTGCGCAACCCAATTCCTTACCCTCAACGTTCATCATCGCCGGGAAATGTTGTGTCCCGTTCCAAGCGACATATCCAATACCTCCGCCGAGAAAAATCTTTGTGCCAACCCCGATCGTTTTAAACTGAGGATCCTTCAAAAGCGGGCTAAGTTGTCCTGATGTTGAAAAATTAGCGTTCTCCAAACGAGGTTTAAGCATTCCCATATACGTATAAATAGTTCGATTGGTCAGATTCACTGCGCAATTGTAGTTCTGATAAGCATTCCGAGGATTAAAAAGAATTGCCTCATTGATCTCATCCAACGTAATTATGGTTTCAAGATTTCGGCGTGGGTAACAATCTGTACCATATCCCAACGCTTTTAGTTTTACCGGTTTGCGTGCAACAAGATCATGAATGACATGGCCCCCACCATACCTAAATTCACCTGGGTAATTACTATTCAGTGGGTCATCTTCATGCATCTCCGTCGCACCGATATAGGCGTCAACAGCTGCTAGGCCTGCATAGGCGGATACCCCGTTCAGCCAAACTTTCTGCATTTTCATCCGTGGTGTTGTGTGCCCAAAACTTAAAAAAACACCCGAGGAACACATTGGCGCAAAGGTACCGGTTGTCACCACGTCGACGTCTTGTGCTGCTTGGGAAAGACCTTTCTCCTCCACCAAGGCGATAAGTTCTTCGGCCGTCACGACAACTGCTTTACCTGATTTAATTTTGGTATTGATCTCCGCATACGTCTTTTCAACACTCATGAATGTCCCCACCTCCTGATTATTATTAGACACTTTGTGTACAGAAAAGGCCTCTTCCCAGCTAGAAGAGGCCAAAATTTCATATCATCGACGCTCCTCTTATCTGCCAGAAGAATTTCTTCTGCAAGAATTAGCACCATGCTTTGAGCAAGCTATGAAAATCATGGCGTGCCAAGCGGGTTGCCGGGTTTCATTGGGCTAGTCCCTCCACCACTCCGGATAAGAGCATACATTATTCAATTAATCATTGCATTTGATTCTATCATTTGTCTTATATCATGTCAATATGCACTATCTGTATATTATTACAGGTAGTTCATCCTATGTTACAGGTCAGAGGTGCCG
>NZ_JCAIJG010000150.1:0-1526 GCF_059735615.1 Desulfosporosinus sp. Tol-M2 | reverse complement strand
GTTCGGTAAGGTTACTTTACCAGGTTTTGTTGGGTGCGTGAGCTGAATGTGTGAACCCTTAGTGTCTTTGGTTATCCATCCATACTCGTTGAGTATCTTCATGACTTCCCGAACCGTCATCGTGATTCTCCCCCTTCTATTATATTATACGCATCATTCATGCGTATTTCAATGACTTGGGCATATATTGCTTATTACTTTTCAATCCCTAATTTCACAGATAGGATTCATTTTGTTGTAAGCAAAAGGCTATTGTAGATTGCATCATCCCCAACTATTCCACCTCCTGGAGCCGCTCCACTATACTTTGCTTATCAGTCAATGTATACAATACCAAAGGAATAATCGCTCCAAGCACAACCAGGAAAGGCAGTACAATTAATAGCGGCCACAGGATAAATTGGTAACTGAAAAACCACAGCATTCCGCAGAAGGGTTTAACAATCAATAGTGAAAATATCGTGCCGAAAGCGAGTGAAAGCACACAAGTGCCAAAGGAATAAAAGAAGCCTTCATGCATCAGCATACTACGCAGTTGCTTCCGTGTCATGCCAATGCTTTGCATCATGGCAAATTCCTTGCGTCGTGTCATGATACTCGTGAGGTTAGCATTGATGAAATTTAGTACACCAATCAGCCCAATGATAAAGCTCAGTGCGCCGCCAATCATAACAACAGTGTTCCGCATACCGGAAAACTCATTGAGAGCGGTAAACTTCGAAGTGTAATTCATCACAGGTTCCACCTTGTCGGTGTAGCTTTGTAAAAAGCTTTCCATCTCAGCTTCATGATCTTTCGAAACATTAAAGGCATAGCTCATCACCGCCGGCCGCTCCACAAATGTTTTGTATACTTCCGCCGGGAGATAGAAGTTATAGTCCCATCCCGTGCGGTCGGAATTTGCATAGGTTTTTATTGACACATGACCAAGCACTGTAAACTCTTTCGTAGTATACTCCCTATCGGCAAAAGTTTGCGACGTTCCCTTGTAGTTATAAAGGGTGAGCGTTTCACCCACTGCAAAATGAGCGCTTGCCATTTGCGGCACACCGTTGTCATCCAATTTAACTCCCTCCAGAATGTACTTGCCGGTAGCCAGCTTTTCAAAATCAAGCTCGCCATCAATAAGTTCCAGCCGTTGGTTCGGTAAATTTTCAAGACCATAAACAGCAGCCATAAAGTCGCCATTACTGTTGATGTTATAACCCTGTGTTGTGTTCTTTTCGTCCTCTACCGCAAACATTTCCGCGCGGCCACCGTACAAACGCACGCCCTCCTCAAAGCCGGGCTGAGCTTCCACTGCCTTAATGAAGCTTTCGCTGGTTTGATTTTCTGGACCGCGGAATTCATTTTGAAAGTAGTCGGCATGGGCAATCAAGAAATCGGTATCCACAAATTTGGATAGGAACTTATCCATGTCAATGCTCTGAGACAGCGTGAACACCGTGTTCAGAAGCACAAGGCTTAGAGACAAGCTGATAAGCACCAGAATGGTACGTTTTTTGTTTCTTCCCAAATTCGCTAGT
>NZ_JCAIJG010000003.1:0-1175 GCF_059735615.1 Desulfosporosinus sp. Tol-M2 | reverse complement strand
CTTATCTTCTAAAGTTCCATCCAACGTAGTGAGGTGAATCGGAATCCCCAGTGCTTGCCAGGCGGAAAGTCCCGCACTTTTTAAAAACGACCGGTTTTCTCCTCCCCAAAACAAACGAACGCTCAGACCCTGAGCAAGTGCGCTTTGAGCGAGAGCATAAAGGGGAAATATGCCAATTCCTCCGGCAACCAGCCATAATTCCCCTGCTTCCGGCAAGGAAAAACCCTTCCCCAAGGGCCCCATAACGCTAAGCCGCTCCCCACATTGCGCCCGGGCTAAGATTTCGGTTCCCCGGCCTTGAATCCGGTAAAGCAAAGTAATTTCGTCTTGCTCCGGCGAAATTTTGGCTAAACTGAAGGGTCGCCTCAGCAAGGGGTCAAAGGACGGGATCGAAGAATCCTGAACCTGGACAGCTACGAATTGTCCAGCCTGCGCGGCTTTGGCAATCGGTCCTTTTAAAACCAGACGCCTTAGCATTTGCTCTTCCTCTCCCATGATTTCATGAATAACCACTAAGTTTTCTGTGAGCATCTGACCCCTCCTAATCGTAGTTCGTGGTTCGAAGTTCGTAGTTCGATATGATGATTCTCAAATGAAATAACTTTGAAGGATATCATTGGTTAGTTAACGAAGTTTTCTTTAAAAGGTTATAAGGGGTTGAAGGGATGTATTATACTGAAAAGCAAATTAATGAAGCTATTAAGAGATGTTGCATTAGAGCACCTTACGATTTCTCTGGACAAGTCGTCCATCCACCCAGACCATGACCGGAAACCCTTGTAAGGTTTTACCCAAAAATGGGGTATTGCGCGCTTTGGAAACCAACGTTAACGGATCAATCACCTCGGAGAAGTCAGGATCAAAGAGCACCATATCCGCCGGAGCCCCAGGGACTAACGATCCCCCCGGCAAACCAAACCTCTGTGCCGGAGAGAAGCTCCAAGCTTCGATCACTCGATCCGGAGAAATTCGTCCGGGTACCACTAAATGCCGCCATACCGCACTCAAAGCCGTCTCCAGGCTCGCAATCCCAAAGGGGGCCTCATCAAAGGGCCGGGTTTTTTCTGCCTGGGTATGTGGGGCGTGATCGGTCGCAATCATATCCAGTGTCCCATCACGAAGTCCTTCGATAAGGGACTCTCTATCCGTTCGAGAACCCAAGGGAGGATTAACTT